>CAVCCW010000040.1:0-11510 GCA_963600825.1 Bacteroidaceae bacterium
TCTTTTGGTTCCGCAGTGTCTTCTGGCTCTGCAGTATCTTTCTGGCTGTCGCCTTTCCCTAAGGCTTCACGTAATTTTTCAAACAGCTCCGTCAGCGTCTTTTTCACTTCAGAGGCCGTGTCTTCATGGTCTTCTGCATCTGCGGCTCTTTCTGCAGTTTCAGCAGAAGCAGTCTCATTTCCCTGGCCCTGTTCTTCTTCATCAGCTGTAACCCCGTTTAGAGATACTGTGTTTTGTGCCACGTCCTGTACTGCTATATTTTGCGTTTCTGTTGTTTGTGCTTCTTCTGCTCGGGAAGCTTTTTCGGCAGCCACTGTCTTTAGCAATTCTTCTACACTCTTCGGCTTACTTAGATGGGCCAGCAATTCGGAAGCCAGTTTATGAACCTCCTGCTTAGCCGGTAACTCATGATCTTTATCTAGTGAGCACACATCTGCAGTTGCGTTTTCGTCAACGTCAGCGGAAGAAGCGGTGTCATCCAGCACACTAATATTGTCTGAAGCAGCCTTATCATTGGAAGGATTGACCTCTTCGGAGGTGTTTTCAGAAGATAGTTTTCCTATGAAGGTTGCACCGGCTTCCTTTGGCTCCGTTTCATTAGGATCTTCATCAGCAGACTTTTCTGCTTCCTTTGGCTGGAAGATAGGAATGGTAGAGGCTACATCAATGGCAGCTTCCACTACATTGCGGGCACCTTCCGGTACATTCTGCTCCCAAAAAGTTTTGGCATTCTGTTTGGCCTGGTCCGTGGTGCGCTTGGCGAAGATAGAGGCATATGCGTTAATGAAGAAGGAAACCACTTCCATAACTTCGCCAACCTGCTTGCTGGACAGGCCCTGCAAGGCTTTCAGATACGAAAGCATATTCTTGCTCATGGATTCCCGGACCTCGGCAACGGTATGGGCATTGGAACTGCCAAGAAAATCAAACACGATGTCTATGACCGCCTTCCGTTGTACGGGGTCGGTCATGGACAGCACGCGTTTGATGGCTTCGCCGGTGGCAGTGCTGAAATCCGTTGCCCCGTCCGGGGAAAGTACCAGCTTTGGCCCCAGGACTTCCCAGGAATACACGTCATGCTGGTAAATGGATTCATTGGTACTGTGGATAATAACCGGTTCCACAATCTGATTCATAATGCGCCCCACAATGGAGTCCTGGGGCATGAAAAGCTGTACTTTACTGCGCACGCGGGCCATTTTCGGGTCCTGGATGACGGTATCCGAGAACCCCGGACCGTCATAACTGCAGACCCGAAGCACCCGCTGTGCCAGGCCGGTCGGCAGGAAAGCACCCGCGTAGCAAGCCAGGTTGCCGCCCTTGGAATGACCAACCATGTAGACCTTTTTGTTGGGATACTTAAGCATGATTTCTTCCGCATATTGCAATGCGCGGCCCTGGCTTGGTACGCAGACCATGAACGACATGTTCAGGTCCTCTTTCCAGCCGACCAGGGTGGCATCCGTTCCGCAAAAAGCAAGGCACATCTCCCGTTCATTCAGATGAATGGTAATGGCAGCAAACTGCTCTGTGGCTTTGCTGTCAAAATTCTTTTGAAAGTCGGAAAAAACACAGGAGCTGAATCGCGGAGAAGAAGACAACACTTTGCGCAGCTCCAGGTCTCCCGGCAACTTCAGGGTTTCCTCCGGAAGCTCGGAAATTTTCTGGCACAATTCCGGTAGGGGATAATCCGAAGACCAGTTAAATAATTCAAACGGGAAATAGGCCACTCTGGCTAAAATCATGCCGTCCACTTCATTCAGCGGAGCTGCATCAGAAATGGGAAGGTCCCCTCTCCACGTTAAATACGCAAATAGATCCGACACGAAACCGTGCCTCCTTTCACTGCTCTTTTCAGTGTATTGTAACACCGGCTACCGCAAAAAGACAGCTACACTATTACAGGTTTGTAACTTCCTTTCCTAATTTAAAAAAGCTATAATAATAAAGGTATAAGGGGCTTTTTGCAGTCCTTTTAATGTAGAAACAGAGGTGTTTATATGACCAGTCAACTGATTCTTTCCATCGGACGGGAGCACGGTTCCGGAGGGCATGAACTGGCCGCCATTCTGGCTGACAAATTGCAAATTCAGCTGTTTGACACGGAATCCATTCAAAAAATACTGGCGGAAGAAGGCATTCATCCAGAGGTTATGAAGCGGACGGACGAAAAGCGCAGAAGCCTGTTTGCGGCATCCGGCCGCGGAACCTATGTCAACTCCCTGGAAGATACCGTTGCAGCCAAGACTTTTGAACTCCTATTAAACAAAGCCGAAGCCGGAGAATCTTTTGTCATTGTCGGTCGTGCCGCGGACTACGTTCTGCGGGGGAATCCCAATCTGGTACGGCTTTTCATCTGTGGGCAGGAATCGGATAAATTAGCCCGCATTCAAAAGTCCTATGGCCTTTCGGAAAAAGACGCCAAAAAGCGCATGCACAGCGTAGACCGTCAGCGGAAGTCTTACCACAACTACTTTGCTGAAACCACCTGGGGAGATTCCCGCTACTATGACCTGTGTATTAACAGCAGTGGCATAGAATTACCGGATCTGGCTGACGCCATCCTCCCCTACTTAAAGCTGAAAGTTCCATCTGCTTTTGAAGCTACAGACTGAAAGGAGCATTCCATGAAAGATCAACTCATTGTTGCACTTGGCCGCGAAAACGGTTCCGGCGGACACGAACTGGCCGCTTCCCTGGCAGAAAAACTGGGGGTAGAGCTGTATGACACTGCCGTTATCCGCAGCTTTATTGAAAAAACAGGTCTGACCCTCCAAGGCGCGGCCAATGAATGGGACGAACAACAAATCCGCTTCTTTGCCCCTAAAAAGCAAAACAAATTTAATTCCACGCAGGAACAAATGGCGGCCGCGCTGACCTTCCAGTTTTTACGGATGGAAGCGGCAGCCGGGCATTCCTTTGTCATCACCGGCCGTGCCGCAGATGCCATTCTGAAGGACTGCCCCGGCCTGGTTACCATCTTTGTTCACGCTGACCAGGAAACTAAAGTACAGCGGCTTGTGGAAAAAGAAAATCTGACTCCCAAAAAGGCTGTCAAGAAGATGAAGGCTGTGGACAAACAGCGCCGCGCCTACCACGACTATTACGCCGATACCAAATGGGGCGAAGCCTCCACCTATGATTTAACTGTCAACAGCGCCGGTCTTTCCTTTGACCAGCTGTCAGACAGCGTTATCAGCTACCTAAAAATCAAGGTTCCTGGCGCTTTTTAACGTCGGCCTCTTGGCGCAGGAAAGCAGCCACTTCTGTAGTGGCTTTCCTGCGCTGTTTTTTTGTCCACTGCATCGCCTGACATTGTGACAGTTTCGTGACAATTTTGATGCAAATTCGTGGATATTTCTTAAGAAACTCCAAGTACAATAAAGACCGTTGATAGGAGGTTTCTATGAGTTATACCATCTACATTGCGGATGACGAAGACAACATCCGGGAACTAATTCGAACATTTCTGGAAAGTGACGGTTACACCGTTAAAGCATTCCGAACAGGAGACGACCTGTATTCGGAATTCCTTGTTGCGCCCGCAGACCTGGTTATCCTGGACATCATGATGCCCGGAACAGACGGCATGACCATTTGCCAAAAATTACGGGAAATTACCACCGTACCCATCATTATGCTGACCGCCAAGGACTCTGAATTTGATTACGTCCGCGGCATCACCCTCGGCAGTGACGACTACCTGACCAAGCCCTTCCGCCCCACCGCTCTGTTAATGCGGGTGCGCTCCTTACTGCGCCGGACGGAGCTGGATAAAACAGACGTGCCGGGTAAGACACCAGATCATCTTTCCCTCGGCGATTTAGCCTTCAATCCAATTAAAAACGAAGTCACCTGCAAAGGAAACCCGCTCCACTTAACACCAACTGAGCTGAAACTTCTGACCCACATGATGCGGAACACGGAAAAATCCTATTCCCGGGAAGAATTGCTCAATGAAATCTGGGACTTTAACAGCGCTGTAGAAACGCGTGTTACGGACGAAGCCGTTCGAAAAATACGCAAAAAGCTTTCTGCCGCAGGCAGTAATGTCCGGATTGAAACCTTATGGGGCTTTGGTTACTGCCTGAAGATGGAGGGGACCACTACATGAAAACGCTGCATAGCAGAGTAGTCGGGGTTATCCTGCTCTCTCTTCTTCTGGTGTATGGCGCGTTCTTGGCATCCATGCTGATTGTTTTGCCAAAACGTTTTATTTCCAAAGCAGAGGATGCCTTAAAGTATGAAATCAACTACCAATATGAGTGCGCCAAAGCTTCGGCCGAAAACAATTACGATGCCTACCCTGACTATAACGGATCTTATTTTAGCGGGAATATCAGTTATATAGATTTATTTGCAGACAACTCCGCTGATGAAGGGGAAGAAAAATCAAGTACGCCCGCCAACACCAACAATAATTACCGCAATGCAAAAAAAACAGCGGATGAAGAAGTCCGGGAATATTATAACGATACCCCCATTCCAAGCGGACAGTGCTGCTCCTTCCGAACAAAAACAGGGTATTATGCAGTAGCCTATTACCAGGAAAGCTTCTTTACCACATCAGATTACATTGGCACGTTAATGTACGTTAACATTGCGCCCCTGTTGCAATATCTTAACTACCTGATTGTCATCGTCAGCATTGTCTTCCTTGTGGTTGCCATAGGCATGTCCGTTCTTGGATGGATTCTTGGCAGAAAAGTAGAAAAGGAGCAGGAGGAAAAGCAGCATTTCTTCCAAAATTCTTCTCATGAACTAAAGACCCCACTGATGGCCATCCAAGGATATGCTGAAGGCATTTCCACCGGCATTACTGATGCTTCAAGCGGCGCAAATGTTATCCTCCAGGAAAGTGACAAAATGTCCCTTCTGGTAGAAGAGTTGCTGACCATTTCCAAGCTGGATGCCCATGCCTATCAATTAAATTGCAACAACTGTGACGTCCGGGAGCTCCTGTATGACTGCATGCTGGCTCTGGAGCCAATCCAAAAAGAAAAGAACATTCAAATTACCCATTTGTTCCCTGATACACCGGTGTTGATTTACGGAGACGAAGAAAAGCTGACTCGCGTATTTAAAAACGTTCTGCTCAACGGCATTACCCACGGCAAGCAAACGGTTGTCATTACCTGCAAGCAGGAAGGCAACAATGCCATTGTTCAGATCAAAGATGACGGTCCCGGCCTGGCTCCGGAAGATCTTCCCCATATTTTTGAACGGTTCTTTACCGGCAAAAACGGAAACACCGGCATCGGACTGGCGCTGGCCAAAGAATTTGTCCAGTTGCACAAAGGAAAGATTACCGCCTTCAATGACGTGGGCGCTGTCTTTGAAATTACGCTTCCTTGCAACCAAAAAGGAACGCACACAAAAGAGAAAAAACAGAGGAAGTAAGAAAAATGCGTCAAAGTGTATTACAGTATCTGGAAACCAGTACCAAAACGTACCCGCATAAGGTAGCCGTCATTGACGAAACCAAGCGGCTCAGTTATGCCGGCCTGCAGGATTCCTGTCAGGCAGTTGGTTCTGCGCTGGCAAAGGTCACCAGACCCGGAAACGGCGTAGGAGTTTACCTGACCAAAAGCATTGACGCGCTTTGCTCCATGCTTGGTGCCTTATATGCCGGTTGTTACTACACCACATTAAACACAGAATTACCCGCTCCGCGGTTGCAACAGATTGCAGAAGTATTAAAGCCTGCTGTCATTGTTACCTGCCAAGAGCAAAAAGAACAGGCAGAAGAAATTTTTGCCGGTTATACCGTGGTTTTGGTAGAGGACCTGCTGCAGCATGATATTGACCGTAGTGCTTTGGATCAAATCCGTCTCCACAGCATAGACACGGATCCTATGTACATCAATTTCACCTCCGGCTCCACCGGAACACCAAAAGGCATTGTGGTCTGCCACCGCAGCGTATTTGATTTCATAGATTGTTTTACTGACCTCTTCCACATTACGGAAGAAGACGTGGTAGCCAACCAGGCGCCGTTTGACTTTGATGTTTCTGTCAAAGACATTTACTCTGCACTGAAAGTCGGTGCCACCCTGCTGATTGTACCGCGGCACCTGTTCTCTCAGCCCATGCAGCTGATTGATTTCCTTTGTATGCACCGCGCCACCACCATGATCTGGGCGGTTTCCGCTCTCAGCCTGATCAGCACCTTCCACGCATTGGAATACAAAACCCCAACCACGGTAAACAAAATCCTCTTCAGTGGGGAAGTCATGCCGTTCAAAACGTTGCGCAACTTCCGCCAGCATTTGCCGGATGCTATGTATGTCAACCTGTATGGTCCAACAGAAATTACCTGTAATTGCACCTACTACATTCTGCAGCCGGAGTTGACTTATGAAGACGGCATTCCAATGGGGCACGCCTTTCCAAATGAAGATGTGTTCCTGCTAAATGAAGCCAACCAGTTAATTACGGAGCCGGATGTTCCCGGCGAAGTCTGTGTCAGAGGAACAGCCCTTGCCCTTGGCTACTACTGCTCGGAAGAGCACAATGCCAAAAGCTTTGTACAGAATCCGCTCCGTCCGGAATATCCGGAAACCATTTATCGTACCGGCGATTTAGCCCGTTACCTTCCTGACGGCAACCTCATGTTCTCCGGTCGGAAGGACTTCCAAATTAAGTACATGGGCCACCGCATTGAACTGGAAGAAATTGAACGGGAAATGCTGAAGATTGACGGTGTCAGCCAGTGCTGCTGCCTGTTTGATGAAAAGCGTTCCCGTCTGAAAGGCTTCTACGTTGGCACCATTGCCAAAGAAGACCTGCACGCAAAAATGAAGCAGGATCTGCCGGGATACATGGTTCCGGGCATTCTCCGTCAATTGGATCAGATGCCTCTGAACAAAAACGGCAAAACCGACAGAGCCAAATTAAAAGAACTGACAGGTGGGAAAAAAGCATGATGAATTTACAAGAGCAAACTTCCACCGCATTTTATGTTTTTGATATTGCAAAACTGCGGGACCGGATTGCTTACTTAAAAGCACATCTTCCGGAAAACTTACAGCTTTGCTATGCGGTCAAAGCCAACACCTTCCTTGTTCCTGACATTCAGAACATGGTCGGCCGTATGGAAATCTGTTCTCCCGGAGAAGCACTCATTTGCGAAAAAGCCGGTGTACCGGAAGACCATATGGTTATCTCCGGCGTCTACAAAGATCCCCATGTTATGAATGACATGGTTAAGAGCTTTGACGGACGAATTTACACCATTGAATCCATGACCCAGTTCCAGCTGTTGTCCGGGCTGGCGGAGAAATATCAGCGGAAGCTCCCGCTGTTGCTTCGTCTGACCAATGACAGCCAGTTCGGAATTCGTGCCGATGAAATTGAAAGCATTATTGCAAACCGGGATCAATATCCGTATTTGTACATCCAGGGCATTCAATTTTTCTCCGGCACGCAGAAAACCTCTTATAAGAAGCTGGACCGGGAACTCCGGAAGCTGGATCAATTGCTGACTGACTTAAAAGAAAAATACAACTACGTTGCCGAAGAGCTGGAATACGGCACCGGATTCCCGGTCGTCTACTTCCAGGATGAGCACTTTGACGAAGAGGAGCTTCTCCGCGAATTCTCCGCCAGCGTTGGGCGCATGGTCAACAAGCCGGCCATGTATATTGAACTAGGGCGCAGCATTGCCGCCTGCTGTGGAACCTATTACACCCACGTAGTTGACCTAAAGCAAAACGGCGGTCAAAATTACCTGGTTACCGACGGCGGCATGCACCACCTGGTTTACTTTGGCCAGCACATGGCCATGCGCCAACCGTTCCTTTCCGTTTGCGGAAAGGAAGCGCAAGAGCCCACTGCCGTCTATCACATTTGCGGAGCGCTCTGCTCCATGAATGATATTTTAGTCAAGCAGGTTTCCCTCCCCACTATGGAAATTGGAGATACCATCTGCTTTGAAAACACCGGGGCTTATTGCATGACGGAAGGCATTGCGCTCTTCCTGTCCCGGGATCTTCCCACCATTTATCTGAAGGAAGAAAACGGCAACTTCAAATGCGTGCGACCATCCACGTCCACACATTTGTTGAACTCATAAAGATCAAGAAAAGGAAGTATTTAACATGGATGAATTAATTGAAATCTTGGAAGAAATCCAACCCGACGTAGACTACAGCACCTGCACAGACCTGATTGACGGTCACCACTTAGACTCCCTGTCCATTATTTCCCTGATTGGCGAGCTGGAAGACGCCTTTGACATTACCATCCCGGCTGTTGAAATTGTACCTAAGAACTTCAACTCCGCCGCTGCCATGTGGGAAATGATTCAACGCTTACAAGAGGAAGGCTAAACTAAATGGAGTTATTCGACCTGCTAAAAGCCGGTAAGTATTCGAATCTTACTTCCAGCTTTTCCGTAGTATTTCTGGCAGGCTTTTTACCCATTACGCTTCTGGTTTATGTTCTGCTTCCGCAGAAGGCCAAGCGGTACTGGCTCTTAATTGCCAGTTACCTGTTCTTTTGGTTCATTAGCGGCGAGCTGATCTACTTCATCCTTCTGGCCACCCTGTCCATTCACTATTTCGGACTGTGGCTGGACCGGATCCAGACGCAGAAAAAAGCCGCGCTGAAGGCAACTGAAAAAGAACAGAAAAAAGCCGTAAAAAAGCAATACCAGCATCGGATGCAGGGCGTTATGACTCTGGCCGTTTTTGTTCACATTGGAGCATTGCTGGTGGTCAAATACTCCGGCTTTTTCCTGGATAACATCAACTTAGTGCTGGCTCGCATAGGAATCAGCACTGCCATTGCCATACCGAAGTTCATCATGCCCATCGGCATCTCGTTCTTCTCTTTGCAGGCCCTGTCCTATATCTTTGATGTATACCGGGGCGCTACAAAAGCAGATGACAATCTGACTCGCCTGGCACTTTGGTTAACCTTCTTCCCACAAATTGTAGAAGGTCCATTCTGCCGTTATGGGCAGACCGCAGAACAGCTGTGGAACGTCAAGCAGGTCAAATATGAAGATCTGGTTCTTGGCGGCCAACGGATTCTGTACGGTTTGTTAAAGAAGGTTGTTGTTGCAGACCGGTTAAACACCATGGTTGCGGGCATTTTTACGGACGGTGCAACGCACGAAGGTGGCATTATTGCCATCGGTGCCGTTTGCTACACCTTGCAGCTATACATGGACTTCTCCGGATCCATGGATGCCGTTTGCGGTATTGGTCAGATCTTCGGGGTCACCATGCCGGAAAACTTCCAGCGGCCGTTCTTCTCCAAAACCATTTCCGAATTCTGGAAACGCTGGCACGTTACCCTTGGCGCGTGGTTCCGGGACTATATCTTTTACCCGGTTTCCATGGCCGGCCCCATGAAAAAGCTGACCATGAAGGCCCGCAAAAAGCTCGGGAACCACTTTGGTCCCCTGATTGCCGGCAGTATTGCCCTGTTCTGTGTCTGGCTGGCAAACGGCCTGTGGCATGGATCCGCCTGGAGCTACATCTTCTTTGGCATGTACCACTTTGTTTTAATCCTTTGTGGCAACATCATAGAACCGGCTGTAAGATGGACCAATTCCAAATTGCATATTAATCCCAATTGGTTCCCCTACCGCTGCTTCCAGATTGTCCGGACCAGTATTTTGGTTGTCATTGGCGAGTTATTTTTCCGCGCTCCGGGACTCCGTGCCGGTCTTGCCATGTTCAAGAAAATGGTAACGGATTTCCACTTCACCACCTTGAATGCGGATACCCTGCAAACCCTGTCCATAGACACAAAGGACATTACTATTGTTCTGGTTACGGTTGTCATTGTCTTTGTCATCAGTGTTCTGAATGAAAAAGGCTACTCCGTACGGGAATGGCTTTGGACCCATAACATTGCCATCCGTTGGGCTGTCATGTTGGTCATGATTATGTACATTGTCATCTTTGGAGCCTACGGTGTCGGTTACGTACCAGTAGACCCAATGTATGCAAACTTTTAAGGAGAAAAAGAATGGTAAGCAAATTAAAAAACGGCGGAAAGCTGCTTGGCTTTCTCTGCCTCCTCTGTTGCCTGCTGCTTCTGGCTTCCAGCATTCTGCTTCCCAAGAACAACTCGGAAGACAGCGGTATGATAGACTCCCGCGCCAATGGCTTCCTTGCGGAGCCGAAGGACACTATTGATGTGCTCTTTGTCGGTGACAGTGAATGCTACTCTGCCTTTATTCCACTTCACATTTGGGAAGATACCGGCATCAGCTCCTATGTTTGTGCCACCTCGGCACAGCGTCTTACCTATTCCTATGAGTTTTTGAAAGAGGCATTTAAGAACCAGTCTCCCAAAGTCGTTATTTTGGAAACCAACGCTATTTTCCGGAGTATCTCCTTTACAGATGTGGTAGACATAACAGCCGAAGAACTCTTCCCGGTATTCCGCTACCACAATCGTTGGAAAAGCTTAAATAAAGACGATTTTGACACAGAACCAACTTATACCTATTTCAGTGAAACCAAAGGATATAAGTACAACACCAAGAACAGAGGCTCTGCAGACACCTCCCAATACATGAAAGCCTCCACCGAAAAACAGACCATTCCGCCAAAGTGCAAACTGTATTTAAAACGGATTGCTAAACTTTGCAAGAAGAATGGTGCAGAACTGATTTTGGTCAGCACACCAAGTACCAAAAACTGGAACTCCAAACGCCACAATGCTGTTGCCTCTAGTGCCGAAGATCTTGGCATTACCTATTTGGATTTAAACACACAGGGTAACATCAACATTGACTGGTCCACTGACACCAGAGACAAAGGAGACCACTTAAACTACTTTGGCGCCTCTAAAGTAACAAACTACATCAGTTCCTATTTGAAGGACACCAAGCTGTTTACAGACAAGCGGAAAGACAGCAATTACGAAAGCTGGAATACTGCGGCCAAGACCTTTGACGAAAAGACCGCCAAAGCCAAGCCGAAAAAGGTGGACGACTCCAAGGGCGGCTCTAAAGGCGGATCTAAGGACAGTACCAAAGACAACGCTAAAGACAGTTCTAAGGGCACCTCCTCCAAGGACGGCTCTGCAGCAGAGAGTACCGCCAAAGCTGCTGCATAACAGCAACAGTGCTGCACCAATCGCATGGCATCAATTGTATAGTGCCAACCGCACATACTAATTGCTATGCCAATTCAGTTCCAACCGTGGGCCCCCTACTGTGCCAGTACAAACAAGACCGAAGCAAACTATTTTGCTTCGGTCTTGTTTTTTCATATCACATATATATGCCGCTGGTCGCACGGCTTGTAATCGCTTGGGCAGATACCGGTTAAAGACTATACCAATGTTCAGCCACTTCTTCTCGTGTGGCAAACTTGGCACTACCTTACTGGTTTGCCACACAGTTCTCATGTTCGTGTGGCAAATGAAGCTATAAACCCGCATTTGCCACACTAAACAATAGCTGACTGCCAAGCCACAGCTCATCTGCCCTTTCTCGTGTGGCAAACTTGGCACTACCTTACTGGTTTGCCACACAGTTCTCATGT
>CAVCCW010000041.1:0-11422 GCA_963600825.1 Bacteroidaceae bacterium
TAGCATCATATGGATTATCTTCCAGTTCAACAAGATCAGCAGTTGGAAGTTCAATCACGCTTCCGTCATTGTAAGAACCAAGCTGTTCCTTTACGATGGCAGCAGAATCGATGGCAACTTCTTTTTCTTGCTCTGCTGTAGCAGATTCTTCTTTTTCTTCGGATGCAACGTCTGCTTCCTGCTGATTTTCTTTTTGCTTATTAAAAAAGTTTCTAAATCTTTCATCCATTTCCATATCAATCTATTTCCTTTCTAATTTTTCCCGAATTCGGGAAAAAGTTACTGTTGTGTCTTTTCGATAACTTCTTTTGTAAAATCCATATAAGCAGCTCCGATTTTGGAATTTGCCAAAGAAACTGCGGACCGATGATTGCTTACGGACAACCGGTTTTCACTCTGGATATATGGGATGACGGATTTAAACACCTTGTCTTTGCCAAAGGCTTCCGTCAGCTCGTCATGCAGGTTTTTATAATCTTTGGACCGGCGATCTGCTACGGTAATCAGGAATCCCAAAGTCCGGTCAACTGGGTTACCGTGCCAATGTTCTTCCTGCCATGCCCAAAACGTCATGATTCCTTCCAGGCTAAATTGATGTGGCGTTATGGGAATTATCACCTTATCAGAAGCGTTGATAGCGTTCTGTAAAAGGAAGTCCATAGTCGGACGGCAGTCCAGGATGATGTAATCAAACTTCTCAAATTCCGGGCCTTTAAACAGTTCATGCAGATACATGGTACTTTTAATTCCGGAAGAGGAAGCACCACCAAGTAGGTTCCCAACGTTCTCTACGGTCACGTCCGATGGAATATACCAGAATCCTTCCTGCTCGATGTAAGTAATAGCATCCTTGGTTCTCGGCTTTTGACCGGAGAAAAGATCAAGGATCAGGTTGAAGATATCCAGATCTCCCGGTTTCTTTTCATAACCAACACAAGTGTTCAGATTACCCTGGCTTTCCAGGGATACAAGCAGAACGTTCTTTCCTTCTTTGGCCAAACCAGCGGAAAGATTAAATGCTGTGGTAGTTTTTCCAACTCCACCTTTGTGTAATGCGACTGATAAGATCATAATTTTTAACTCCTTTTATTCAGATAATTAAGCTCAAAAAAATAAGAGCTTAAAGCATCACTTCCCAGAAGAAGCAATCATTTAAACTCTCATCAAAGACTTGTTCAGTTTTCAAGTTCGTGATTCGTAATCAATAGGTCGTGGGTTCAAGTCCCATCTCCAGCTCCAAAAAAGAGCGTACCGTCAGGTACGCTCTTTTCTTTTCGTTTTATGCTCTGCCAGTGGAACCGAACCCGCCGCGGTCCGGTCCGGTTAAATGGTCGGTTTCCTGGAATTCAATGGTGGGCTGGTGGCGCATGATGCGGAACTGGCAGATGCGGTCATTTACGTGTAAGTCGGTGTCCCGAACCGCAAGGGCGGGGAAGAACCACTGGTCATTGTCTCCGGAGTAGGAGGCATCAATAATGCCCATGGAGTTGACCTGCAGGATGCCGAAGTTTTTAAAGGTGGAAGAGCGGGGAACCACATGGGCTTCGTAGCCTTCCGGAAGACGCATGGCAACGCCTAAAGGAATCAGTTTGAAGTCACCGGCATTCAAGTGTACTTCTTCTGCGCACCGCAGGTCAATCCAGTCGGAAACGCCGTCAATATAGCGTAATTTTTCAATTTGATCGGTAAAGTATTTGATGGTAATTCTTTGTGGGATATCCATAATAAAACTCCTTTACTGGGACGTTTTATAAAACGCCTCTGAAATAAAGTCCGCGGGTAAAGTCTTTGTCTTTTGGCGGGGTGCTGTTGTAGTATGCTTCTGCAATCTGGGAAACGGTGTCTGCAGATTCCGTGGTGAAGTACAGCAATGCAAAATCCGTATTCCAAAAGGTTGGCTGTTTGTCAGCAAGATAAATCGGCTTGGAATTCAGCAATTCACTGGCTCCGTTGTTGCACCGTACCGGGAAGGAGACCCCTTTCCGGTCCGTTAGGCTGCGGCTTCTCTGGCAGTGCCTGCAATCTGTCCCGTTTTTGATAGGACAGTTGCGCGTTAGCATTAGCGGCAAACATCCGTAGGCAAATAAACCAATTTTTGTGGTTCCCTTTAAGGCGTTGATTTGCTCAGCTTCCAGTTCGGCGGATACCACAATGCCCTTTAATCCTAAAGTGCCTAACTCATTTATAGTTAAAGAGTTAAATGCATTGATACTGAAATTGGCAATGATCGGTAACCCGGATTCCTGTGCTAAAGCTACGCCGTCTAGATTTCCAACTAAGAGGAAAGCGGCACCGTAAGCAGCACATTCCTTTATTTTTTCGGTTAGCTTATCCTGTTTTCCGTAAAGTGCCCTTGGTAATTCCACGCCGAACGGCAGACCGGATTGTTGTAATTGCAACAGAAGATGATCCGGTGTCTGTACCGGCAAAATAACATGAGAAATGTCCATCCTACGCGGAATCTCCGGATCCTGCAACCAACTTTTCGGAAGTTGATACGTTCCTGTAAAGCGTGCTAGCTTTACAGCACGGTCCGGGCGATGTACCGGCAATTCTTCCGGCAACGTTCCCGCAGATAAGGAAAAATTCTTTTTTCCTTTTTCCAAAAGCTGATCTGTCAGACTGTCCAGCGCGTTTCGGCGAAGCTCATTTAAAGCGGAAACAGGAAGGAAGCAGTTATTGCCCAAGGAGATATCTAACTCCTGAATGACATAACCGGTGCCACCGGATTTTCGAAGCTGTTTTTCCACAGATTCCGGGGTGGCTGCTTTATTTTGTGCTTCTGCAACAACGGCTCCGGTTGCCGTTGCCTGGAGTGGGCCATATTCTGTAAACAAGTCTGCCTGCAAGGTCATTGGCTGTCCGACCTGTGCCGTAAAGCTGAAGTCAACTTCTGCCTGCTGCTGGTCTTCCTGATACAGGGCAGACAATTGCTCCAGGATAGGGGCGGCCGCAAGCACGTCTTCCTTTTGGCGCGTGCCGAACATGGCAGGGCCTCTGTGGCCGGACAGATATCCGTCGGTAAAGCCGGAGCGGGAGAATACGGCGCGCAGCTGTTCGTTCAGCTGCGGGTCAGAAATCCCGTGCAGGGCATTTTGACAAGCCGTAACCGCGGCGGCTACATATTCCGGCCGCTTCATGCGGCCTTCAATTTTAAACGAGGTAATGCCAGCTTCGGCCAGCGCCGGAAGTTGACTGATAATGCTTAAGTCTTTCAGGGAAAGGTCGTGCCCGGTTCCGCCGGGTGCCTCAAAAGGCAAACGGCACGGCTGGGCACACAGCCCTCTGTTGCCGCTGCGGCCGCCTAACATGGCGCTTAGGTAGCATTGCCCCGAAACGCACATGCACAGGGCTCCGTGTACAAAAAGTTCTAATTCTAGCGAAGTCTGCTCTCTGATTTCCTGAATTTCTTTCATGGAGAGCTCCCGTGGCAAAACTACACGGGTAAAGCCGAGGGATTCCAACAAGCGGAATCCGGCAGCATTCATGACGGCCATTTGCGTAGATGCGTGCAGGGGCATATCCGGGGCAATGGCGTGAACCAGACGCGCCAGACCAAGATCCTGTATAATAAATGCGTCTGCACCAAAGGCACAGCCGCATTCAATAATTTCCAACGCTGCGGGCAGTTCTGCATCTGAAACTAATGTGTTTAAGGCCAAATGCACTTTTACTCCGCGGATATGGCAATATGTAATGATGTCTTTCAGCTCAGATAATTGAAAATTAGTTGCATTCCGTCTGGCATTGAAGTCTCCAACGCCAAGATAAACGGCGTTGGCACCGCTGCGGACGGCAGCAGTCAGAGCATCCCATGTTCCGGCTGGCGCCAGAATTTCCACAGTTGTCATGGCAGCTCCTTAGGAACGTTTTTGCAATTCCCGGTTCAAACGGTCTACATCTCTTCTGGCAACTTCTGCTTCCATTTTATAACGGGCAGAATCTTCCAAATATTCTTTAATCTGGCTGCGCAGATTGTCTGCGGTTTCATTGGCTTTCTTGGCAGAATCTGCATATTCCAATGCAACCAAAATGGCAGCCTGCGTCATGGACAGACGGGAGCTGCTTTGTACCACTTTGGAAAGAGCCTCATCCAATTCTACGCCCAACGTCTGAACGTACTGCGGATCTTCATCTGTTGTAATGTAATAATCATTTCCGCAAATGTTGAGTTTTACTCTCTCTTTTTCCATTCCGTACACCTCTTAAGAAATCAGAATAATACACGTAAAGTATAGCACAGCAACTGGGGAAACAAAAGGGAGAAATTGACAGGGAAGAACGGCTTTCTTTATAATAAATCGAATTGATTTTACCCGTCTTGGAAAGGACTTTTATGATGAAGAAAAAAATTGGATTTCTTTTTGCAGATGACCTGGAATTTTTACCGTTTTCCCAATATTCGCTGGAACACGGGGGAGCGGAATTGGCACAAAAATCGCATGCCGTAGTTACGCTGGAAACGGATAATGCAATGGTGTATGCCATTCACAGCGGAGTAGGAAAGGTACGTGCCACCATGGCTGCCATGACCCTGATTCGGGAATATCAGGTGGAGGCAGTGCTGAACGCCGGATTGTCCGGGGCCATTTCATCCCTTCACAAGGGCGATGTAGTCGCCGGCACCTCTTACGTAGAATGTGATTTTGATGTACGGGTTTTCGGTAGAAAGCTTGGCGAAAAAATAGAAGGTGACTATATCCACCAAGCAGACGCAGCCCTTTTGGATGCGGCCCTGCAAGTGCAAGGGATGCAGCAGGGCGCACTGGGTACCGGTGACTTTTTCCTGCATACGGCAGATAAGAAGGAAGAATACAAAAAGGAATTCGGCATTGCTGCATTTGATATGGAGTCGGCTGCCATTGCCTGCGTTTGTGACGCCTATTCCGTGCCGTTCCTTTCCGTTCGAAAGATTTCCGATGACGCAGATGACGCTGCACCGGAAACCTATCAGGAAATGAACGATCTGGCGGAAATGGCATTGACAGAAGTCCTTCTTGAAATTGTTCAAAAGTTGTAAAGCTAGGTGTAAAGGGCAGAAACTTTACAACTTCTTTTTTGCATAACTACAGCACTTTTTAAAGCACGTTAAAAAAGAAAAGCCACTGAAATAAAAGGCCCCACGCTGTGTAAAAATCAGCGTGGGACCTTTTATAGATTGGAAATGGAATCTAATTATTGCTGCCTAAAGTGTCCACCCAGGGCCCTCTGCCAAGGAAAGCACAGGTGTAGGGAGGAATAGTAGCTGAATTGCCGGTGAAAGAAGAAACATTCCGGATGACTGTCAGATCAGAAAGTGCTGCTGGAAGTTGGTACGTGATTTCCTCTGGGTTGTTATTGGCAATCACAACCAGCGCATCTTTCTCGGCTACAATGTTCGGGTGAGATTCCTCAATTCTGGCGTAGCACACGCAACCGCTGGCACCGGAAACGGGGACAAACTGTCCTTCTTTTAAAACCGGGCACTGCTTGCGTAATGCAGAAAGCCAAGCGTACCAGTCATGCAAATCAGAACGGATGTGTTCCCAAGGAAAGCCTTTGCGATTAAAGGGGTCTTTGTAACCTTGCATACCGGCTTCATCGCCGTAATAAAGGGATGGAATGCCGGGCAGGGTGAACTGCAGGGCTGCCGCAATCTTTTCCAAGCGAATACCGTGTTCATATTGCTCCTGACACAGTTCTTGCACGGACTGCCATTCCCGATCTTTGCCTTCGCAACTTTCTCCAGCCAGGCGAGTCAGGATTCGTACGGTATCATGGGTCCCCAGCAAATTCATGAGCAGATCTGTGACCGGTTTCGGATAATTCTCTGTAATGGTCAGGATGCGTTCCAAAAAGTCTTCTGCATGATTGTTGCGGACAAAGTCAATGATGGCTTCGGCAAAGGGATAGTTCATGACGCTGTCTAGTTCGTGACCAAGCAGATATTTCCGCCGGTGGCTGTATGCAATCTTGTTAGAGGCATCTTCCCATACTTCTCCCAGAATAATGGCCTCTGGTTTGGTGGCCTTGGCCCGCTCATGAATCTTCCGGATAAAGTCATCCGGAAGTTCATCCGCTACGTCCAGGCGCCACCCGTCGGCACCAAGGGTAAGCCACTTGGCAATGATACCGTCTTTGCCGGTAATAAAGTCAATATAATCCGGATTGCTTTCATTGACTGCCGGAAGGGTTTGAAATCCCCACCAGGAGTCGTATTTGTCCGGCCACTGTTCAAAACAGAACCAGTCATAAAACGGGGAATTTTTGGAATTGTAAGCACCCGGAATGGGATAACGGCCTTTGCGGTTAAAGTAGATACTGTCATCCCCGGTGTGGTTGAATACGCCATCCAGGATGATCCTGATGCCCAGGCTGTGTGCCGCCTGACAAAGGGAAACAAAGTCTTCTTCCGTCCCCAGCAAAGGATCTACCTTTTGGTAATCTGCTGTATTATAACGATGATTGGAATGGGCCTCAAAAATAGGGTTTAAGTAAAGGATCGTAATGCCGAGGTCTTTTAAATAGGGGAGTTTTTCCTGAATGCCTTTCAGGTCACCGCACAAGTAATCCTGATTGGTGACTTCACCGTATTCGTTTGGACGCCATTTGGGGGTGCTGTCCCAGGGGCGCAGTTCCCGGTCAGTCGGCACATCCGCTTTGGGACTGCCGGAACAGTAGAACCGGTCCGGGAAAATCTGATACAGTGTGGCACCTTTCAGGCAATCCGGCGTGGTGTATCCGTTTTCATATACGGTTAATTGCCAGCAGGCCGGTTCTCCGCCGGAGCGGGCATTGCCGTAGGCACCGCGGTAAAGATGCTCTTCTCCATCCGGCTTGTCTAAAACAAAGGAATACCAATAAAGACCCGGTTCTTCTGCCGTGTATCGGCATTCCCACCAGGCCAGACCTTCCTCTGGCAGCGCTTCGGAAGGCTCTTTTCCTGCTGTAAGCTTTTCAAATGGATAACTTTTTACATGTACCTGCCCGTCTTTCTGCATGAGTAAACGGGCGCTGTAAATTACAGCGCCTGTAGAATCCGGGAGCTGTAGGCGGAAGACGAAGGTCTGGCCCGCCTGTACTGCTCCGTATGTACTTTTATATTTCTGGTCTCTGGAATTAAATAATTGTGCCAAGAAGAAACCACCTGTCTGCTTAGTCTTTTACCGGCTGGCAGTGCCAAATGTTGTTGGCGTAGTCAGCAATAGCGCGGTCGGCAGCAAAGATGCCGGCACCGGCAATGTTCAGCAAAGACATTTTATTCCACTTGTATTTATCCTGATAGGCCTGGTACAGTTCCTGCCGTACCCGATGATAATCTGCATAATCTGCAAGAACCATATACGGGTCGTGGTTAATCATGTTACCAGCCAGTTCCGGGAAGTACTTGCCGTTTACACCGTTACCGATAAATTCAATAATGGACTTAATTTCTTCGTTGTTCATGAAGTAGGCACTGGCGTTGTACTGATTTTGCAACGCAGCTACTTCTTCTGTAGTCATACCGAAGATATAGATATTGTCCTTGCCGACAGATTCAAAAATTTCTACGTTAGCGCCGTCCATGGTGCCAAGCGTAACGGCGCCGTTAATCATGAACTTCATGTTAGAGGTGCCGGAAGCTTCCGTGCCGGCCAGGGAAATCTGTTCTGAAATGTCGGCTGCCGGAATCAGGGCTTCGGCTATGCTGACATTGTAATCTTCAATATAAACAACCTTCATCTTCCGGTTAACGGCCGGGTCATTGTTGATGACTTCTGCCACGTTGCAGATGAGGGAGATAATCTGTTTTGCCATGTAATATCCGGAAGCCGCTTTGGCACCAAAAATGTAGGTGCGAGGTGCAAAATCCATATCCGGATTGGCCTTCAGTGCAAGGTAGTTGGAAATAATTTCATAAAGATTTAAGTGCTGCCGTTTGTACTCATGCAAACGCTTAACCTGAACGTCAAAGATGGTGTTCGGGTCAATCTCTATGCCTTGCTTCTTTTTCAAGTAGGCAGCAAAGGATTTTTTGTTTTCCAATTTGATTTCTGCCAGGCGATCCAGCACTTTTTTGTCATCCGCATACTGCTTCAATTTGCTTAGCTCGGAAGCGTTGTGAACAAATCCATCGCCGATTAACGAGGTCAGATAAGCACTCAGCTTCGGATTGGCCTGACACAGCCACCGGCGATGTGCAATACCGTTGGTTACGTTGGTGAATTTTTCCGGTGTCAGTTTATAGAAGTCAGAGAAGATGGTTTGCTTCAAAATTTCAGAGTGCAGGGCAGAAACGCCGTTGACACAATGGCAGGTTGCTACGCAAAGATTGGCCATGCGTATAATGCCGTTGGAAACAATGGCCATGTTTTCTACACGGTTGGCATTTCCGGTCAGTTCCCAAATATGGGCGCGGTACCGGTTGTCAATTTCTTTGACAATTTCATAAATACGAGGCAGAAGGTTGCGGAAAATATCTTCCGGCCAGCACTCCAGTGCTTCCTTCATAACCGTATGGTTGGTGTAGGCAAAGGTCTTGGTGCAAATATCCCAGGCTTTGTCCCATCCGTAGCCACATTCGTCCAGGAGGATTCGCATAAGTTCCGGAATGCTTAGTGTGGGGTGGGTGTCATTAATATGAATGGCAATGCGCTCCGGAATGGAGTCAATGGTTTTATGATGACGCAGATGCCGCTTCACAATATCCTGCATGGAGGAGGATACCAGGAAATACTGTTGACGCAACCGTAAGGATTTTCCTTCCGGATGGTTATCAGCTGGATAAAGTACTTTGCAAATGGCTTCGGCCATGGCCTGCTTTTCTACGGCACGAATGTAGTCCCCTTGGTTGAACAGAGCCATGTCAAATCCCGGCGCTTTTGCTTTCCAAAGACGCAGGATGGCAACACCGGCGCCATCTTTTCCGGAAACATACATATCGTAAGGAATGGCAACTACGGAAGTGGCGTCAACCACTTTGGAAGCATAATAAGTGCCGTCCCAGCTGTTTTCCAACCGGCCGCCAAAGCTGACGGTTACGGCTTCTTCTGATTTTTCATTCAGCCAGACTTCGCCGCCCGGAAGCCAGAAGTCCGGCAGCTCCGTCTGCCAGCCATCAACAATCTTCTGCTTGAAAATACCATATTCATACAGGATGCCGTAGCCCATGGCGGCATATCCGCCACTGGCCAGGCCATCCAGGTAACAAGCAGCCAGGCGGCCTAAACCGCCGTTGCCGAGGCCTGCGTCCGGTTCGCATTCGTACAGGCGGTCCAGGCTGACGCCCAGGTCCGCGCATACGTCTGCAACCACTTCTGTCATATTCTGATTATAAAGGTTGTTCTTTAAGGAACGGCCCATCAGGAACTCCATGCACATGTAGTAAACCGCCTTGGTGGTTTTGGAGTTGTGAATCTGATGGCAGAAGTCATAGGATTCCGCGGCAAGCTCTTCATTGCAAAGACTGGCAATGGCTTTATAAAACTGCTCATCGGAAGCTTCTTCTGGTGTTACACCGAAAAGATGACTTAGCTTGGTGATTAATTCTTCTTTAACCTGTTCCCTTGTCATTAATTCCTTCATGAAAAACCTTCTAACTGTAAAAATATCGCGATTAGTATAGCTTGAAACCCTTTCTAATACAAGAATTCATGGGCAAAAAAAGAAAACAAAAAAAGAGCGCTGTTTTTGACAGCGCTCTGGAAAAGGCAACGAAAAAGAAACGTTACTTTTTAATCATGATGTCCTTGCGGATGAAAGCGGCAATCTCTTCCTTGGTGAAGATCTTCTTAACCGGATAAGTTGGCATAACTTCTGCCAGGCAGCGTTCTGCAATCAGATCAACGTCTTCGTCCTTGATTTCTTCAAAGCCGTAAGGAATGTTCAGCTTGTCTTCCAGCTCACGAACAGCAGCCATGAACTTGTGGGCAACTTCGTAGTCATTGAAGCCGTCCAGACCAATGTAACGGCCCAGTTCTGCCAGCTTATCATAAACGTACGGCCCAAGGAAGTCATCAGAGAAAACGTGGGTCAGGATAACGGACATGGCCAAACCGTGAGGAATGCCATACATGCCGCCAAGACGGTGGCCGATACCGTGAACGTAGCCAACACCGCCACGGGTGAAGCACATGCCAGCATCATAGGATGCTTCTGCCAGTTTTGCGCGGGCATCCAGGTTGCCAGGATTGTTGCAGGCTTCTTCCAGGTTTTCAAAAATCAGTTTAACGGCGTCTGCACCCAGCTGATTAAATTTCTTGTCGTTGTACCAAATATTGGTGTAGCCTTCAATAGCGTGGGTTAAAGCGTCAAGACCGGTGGTGGCAGTCAGGCCGAACGGCAGACCGGCAGTCATTTCCGGATCCAGAACAGCGTAGCTTGCACGGATCAGCGGATCCATCAGTGGGAACTTGTCATGGGTCTGCGTGTCGGTGATAACAGCGGCAATGGTGGTTTCAGAACCGGTGCCGGCAGTGGTCGGTACGGCATACAGTCTTGGCGGCAGATAGCCATTCATATGCAGGGATGGAAGAGCAATTCTGAATACGCCCTTCATCTTCTTAACCGGACGGTCCGGACGGCAGGCACGGGCCATAATACCCTTTGCGCAGTCCATTGGGGAACCGCCACCAACTGCAACAAGGCACTTGCAGTGGCTGTCATTGTAAAGCTTCAGGCCGGCTTCTACGTTTTCAACGGTTGGGTTCGGCTGAACATCATCATATACTACGTAAGGAATTCCCTTAGCGTCCATGGCTTCAAATAGGCCATCCAGAAGGTGCAGACCCATCAGGCCCTTGTCGGTAACAATAAGAGCCTTTTTGTCTCCCTTTTCTTTCTGCGCAATAACGTCAGGAATCTTTTTGATTGCGCCTACACCGTCAATGATCTTCGGATCCGGGAAGAACCAGCCCCAAGCGTACATTGCGGCAGTGAATACGGTTTCAATGCCTCTCCAGGCATATTTTTGCATTTCAAATTTGTAATCTTTCATGCAGGTAAACCTCCTCTTAAATATTCTGTCAAAATACTGCTAATGACACTTTTATTATAGCCAATGTGGTGCATGGAAACACCATTTTTTTGTGAAAAATGAAAGAATAACGAGATGATATTGATTTGTTCTTTATTTTGACAATTTTTTATCATTCTTTTCTGCGAGTTAAAACTCACGCCGTTTTTACGGTCAAAACAGACAACAAATCTATTACCTTATATATACTTTTCACAAACAGGCTGCGTGCTGCTGGTGAAAGCCTTAACGAAGAAAACTTCCCAAAACTTTTTTAAAAAAGTTGTTGACAGGGAAGGGGCTGTTTGTTATTATATATCTCGCGCCGCACAGAGGCGCAAACACAGAAAACCGCACAGATACGCGGTTTCAAGTACCTTGAAAATTGAACAACAACGAACGAAAGAACCCTGAAATTTCAATTTGAAGTTTCAAAGTACTAGATTCCAG
>CAVCCW010000042.1:0-10649 GCA_963600825.1 Bacteroidaceae bacterium
CTGTTACTTCCGGCCGGCATTACCAGCGAAGCCAGCATCCATTTCAAAGATGAAGCCGAAGCCCTAACCGACCCGGCCGATGCCGACCGCGTTTACGTGGAAGAAATCCTTCCGCAGAAGATGCAATACAACCTTGCAAGCATAAAGAAGTTTAATGTTGCCCATGAGCTGTGGACAATGGTGAAGACCGTGTTGGCAGTAATGTAACTGTAGGAGATAACGAATGGTAGATGGATTAGTTTCTGTAATTATGCCCTCTTGGAATACGGCAGAATATATTGGCGATTCCATACAATCTGTGTTGAACCAAACCTATTCCAATTGGGAATTGCTGATTGTGGACGACTGCTCTTCGGACAATACGGATGAAGTGGTAAAGTCGTTTCAAGATGAACGAATTATTTATTTAAAAAATGAAACAAATTCTGGTGCGGCACTTACCAGAAACCGTGCTCTTCGGGAAGCCAAAGGAGAATGGATTGCATTCCTGGATTCAGATGATCTTTGGAGTCCACAAAAGCTGGAACATCAAATTTCTTTTATGAAGGAAAATGGTTATGTCTTTTCTTATCACGAATATGAAAAAATTGATGAGCAGTCCAATCCATTACATATTTATGTGTCCGGACCAGATTGTGTAACCAAACGGAAAATGTATCACTATGGATACCCGGGCTGCCTGACATTCATGTACAGTGCAAAAGAACTGGGATTAATCCAAATTAAAGACATCAAAAAAAATAATGATTATGCCATTCTGTTAAAACTTTGCAAGAAGGCAGATTGTTATCTTTTAAAAGAAAATCTGGCGCAATACCGGATCCGAAAAAAATCCATCTCACATGATGTCCTGTGGAAAAAACTAAAGAGTCATTATGACCTTTTTCATTTCTGCGATGAGCAGCCCGCCTTGCTGGCATTTTGGTTTGCCGGCTGGAATATGTTTTATGGAATTTTGAAAAAAAAGAGATATGAAAAAGCTCGTTGACAGTTAATGGGTTGTAATTTCTTTTTACGAAAAATACAAATGCGAGGGGAATAGAACGAAATATGGCAGTGCAAACTGGATCTATATTGCTCTACATAGCATTGTTGTTATTGTGTGTAGGAAGCGCATATTATGCAGAAAAAAAAGATACTCTTCAAATAGTTCTGCTTTCGGTGTTGATTATATCTCTTGTAGCAGGGCTGCGAGGTGATGGGGTAGGGTTAGATACGCCTACATACAACCGTATTTTTGAACTTCTAATGCAGGGAAAGATCGATGCGGTGCATGGAGCAGAGGTTACCTTTAAATATATAACAAGACTGTTTTTGCTGATTTTTCAATCTATTCCCGCTGTTTTTTTTGTGTATGCACTTCTCACAAATGGTTTAATGATATTACGCCTATGGGATTTTCGAAAAAGAATCTGTTTCCCAGTAGCAATAGCGTGCTATTATGCTGCTTTTTATTTCTTTACATTAAACATAATGCGGCAATGCGTAGCAATAGCAATCGTTTTTTTTGCAACTCGATACCTTGAAAAAAACAAAATATTCGTATTTCTTGTCGGGGTATTAGTTGCCTCCTTGTTTCATCAATCAGCACTACTTGGTATTCTCTATTTGCTTATTTGTTATAAGGGGTGGAGAAATCTTGCCATGAGGATGAATCTTTCTAAAAGAAAACGAAGGATACTATATGTGACTGCTCTTCTTGCCGTCGTTTTCGTGCTGATATGGAAGGCTTCAAAATACATTCATTATTTTCTTGAAGTGTCCCCACATTTTGGCTTGCTATTGCCAACAAAGATAGTGGCTGTCTTGCTATGGGCAACTTTGACAGGACGCGGTAGAAAAAAAAATACGGACGCTTTTTTGTGTCAAGATATAGTAAAATGCTATCTTTTAGGGTTGTTCCTTTCTTTAGCAGGATATTTCTATCCTTTTATGGATCGCATTGGGTTGTATTTTACAGTATGTGAAAGTATTTTCTTGGGCTATGTTTATAAGGAATATGATGCGAAAGTAATTAGAACAATAGTTGTCCTATGGATTGTAGTGCCATTTGCGATTGACGTATGTAGTGGTGGACAAGGGCAATTACCATATTACTTTTTCTGGAATTCATAAAACGATGAGCTTTTGCGGAGAATGATATTTGATGAGCAAATGTTGTTTTTTGCAAATTACAGTGAAAAAAGGAGATCTGAATATGTGTAATGTTTTGGTTTCTGTAATCATTCCTGTGTATAAAGTAGAACAATATTTGAAAAATTGCGTGGATTCAGTAAGACAACAAACTTATACGAATCTGGAAATTATACTGGTGGATGATGGGTCTCCGGATAGATGCCCAGAGCTTTGTGATGAGTATGCTGAGAAAGATAAGAGAATTAAAGTCATTCACAAAGAAAACGGTGGCTTGTCTGATGCACGGAATGTTGGTCTTGACAATGCCAAGGGTGACTATGTCGCTTTTGTGGACAGTGATGATTTGATTTTGCCTAACATGATTGAAACCTTGCTTTCTTTATGCGAAGAAAATAGTGCAGAAATTTCCATGTGCCAGTCAGTAAAGTGTGGTGAAACGGACACACTGGATACACTTGCAATCCAAAAGAAATCTACAGAAATACAGAGCTACACCGGCTTTGAAAAAATGAAAGCCTATTTGGTTGATGAGATAATTGAACCAACCACTTGGAAAAAATTGTATTCAAAAGGTCTTTTTACCCACCTTCGCTTTCCTAAGGGCAAAATTCACGAAGACACTTTTACCACTTATCTGCTGGTGGATAAGGCTAATAAAATCGTGGTTACAAGTGATGTCGGTTATGTTTACCGCCAAAATTCGCAGGGCATTATGAATAGTGGGTTTTCTCCAAAACGCTTTCATGCGGTAGAAGCAAAATTACAGCAATTAAGTTTTATAGAAGAAAAATATCCTAAGCTTCGTAAATACGCCAAAGCAGAAGTTATTTATTCTTGTAACTTTTGCTTGAAAGAGATGGCACAGGCAGGTTGTGACTATTCTGATTATGATAGGGAATTACAACATCTGTACAGGAAATATCTTTTTTCTTATTTGTTCACAACAAGGGTAAGTCTAGGTGGAAAAGCCATTGCCGTTTTAGCTTTTTTCAATATTAAGTTTGCAAGAAGAACACTTTCTATTTTTCTTTCCAAAGGAGAAACGGTATGATTCCTAAAAAGATACATTATTGCTGGTTCGGTGGGAATCCTTTGCCAGAATCGGTAAAGCAGTATATAGCATCATGGGAAAAATATTGTCCAGATTACGAAATTGTAGAGTGGAACGAACGCAATTTTAATGTGGAGTGTAATGCTTATGTAAAAGAAGCCTATCAGGCAGAAAAATGGGCTTTTGTAAGTGATGTTGCCAGATTATATGCACTGACTAATTATGGCGGTATCTACATGGATACAGATGTAGAAGTTATAAAACCCTTGGATTCCTTATTACAGTATCCGGCTGTGGTCGGTTTTGAAACAAAAGATCGCCTTTCAACTGCCTTTATGGCTTGTGAAGCGGGAAATCCTCTTTTCTTGGAATTTCAGAAACAATATGATGATCAGCATTTTCTAAGAACAGACGGAAGCTACAATTTAACAACCAATGTGACAAGATTAACAGATCTTTGTATAACATATGGCTTAAAGAAAAATGGCAAGCAACAATTGCTGAATAACGTGATTGTTTTTCCTTGTGACTATTTTTCTCCTAAGGACATGGAGAAAAAAGAACTTCATCAGACGACAAATACCTATGCTATTCATTTCTTCGATGGATCTTGGCGTAGTCAGGAAGATTTATATATAGAAAAAATTGGAAAAAAATGGAAACGGATTCCATTGGGAAGCTTTATTGCAAAGTTTATAGGAATTGTTAGATTCCGGGGGCTTCTTGCAGCAGTACGGGAAACGTTTGGATGGCTGGCCAGACGAAAATAAGAGGGTGGTGTTAAGGAAATGCTGAAGCAATTTCTTAAAGCAGGTCTGATACAGGTTGCAAAAAGAATTCCATATCAATCAAAAATGAACTTATCTGATGCCAGAAAAATTCTTCAGAATTGGTCTCCACTACCCCAGGGAACCTGTTATACCAACAATCAAATTGCTTTGGCTTATGACTTGCAAATTATTGTTCCGGCATATAATGTTGAGCATTATATAGAGGACAGTGTGCTTTCTGTGTGCCAGCAAAATACACAGTATCAAGTCCTTTTGACAGTAATTGATGATGGGTCTACAGATGGAACACTAGCGTGTTTGCATAAACTACAAGAGCAACAAAAAACGTCTAAAAATATTACACTTGAAGTTCTTACTCAAGAAAATAACGGAGCTTCTAGCGCCAGAAATGCTGGCTTAAAAGAAATAAAAGGAACTTATCTTGCTTTTTTTGATGCAGATGATGTCCTTCCGGAAAATGCAATAGAGTATATGATGACAGAGGCACATAGGACAGACGCTGACATTTTGCAAGGAAGCTGGTATTCTTTCTCCGACAAAAAAAGTCGTGAAGATTGCGTCTCTGAAGATCTTTCCGGGTATCCGTGGGGTAAGTTATATAAATATACTGTTTTGAAGAACTTTTGCTTTCCAATAGGGTATTGGTTTGAAGACACTCCAATTTCTTATATCTTAGCAGCTCTTCCATTTACGCATGTTACTACATCGGAAGTCATATATGGATATAGACAAAATGAAGAAGGATTAACGGCGAAAGCAACCAAAGGAAAAAAGCCGGTAGATAGTTATTGGATTACAGAAACTTGCTTGAAAGAATTTCCTCTGTTCGGAGTATCATATGATCAACGTGCGTATCAATATCTTTTGCAACAGAGTGTCATGACTGCCCGAAGAATTCGAAAGCAACCGCGGCAAATCCGGGAGGCCGTTTTTGTACTGACAAGAGGCCTAATGCAACAGTATTTTAATGAATACAGCACTGAGGATAGTCGTTTAGCAGAGCTGGAAAGTGCTTTAAAAAATAATGAATTTATAAAGTTTGAATGGCTGGTAAAGGACTTTTGAGTTTGGAAATGGGTGCTATGGTAGTTTCAATTATTATTCCTGTTTATAACGGGGAAGCTGTGATAGAACAGTGCATGCAATCTTGGGCAAAACAAAGCCTAAAAAGTTTTGAATTGATTTTTGTTGACGATGGATCTGATGACAATACAGAATCTATTTTGAAGTCATATCAAAGTCTTTATTCCCAAAAAGAGTTTTCTATAGAAATCATACCTGGTGGGCATAGGGGCGTCTCAAACGCCAGAAATCTTGGCTTAGAGAAGGCCAAAGGCGATATTATTGGATTTTGCGATGTAGATGATGTCGTTTCTCCACAGATGCTGGAATATGTTTGTAAGGCGTTTGAAGAGACGGAAGCAGATTTGATTTGTACTTATAAAAAAGACTTGAAAAAATCGGAAGTGGATAACTACTTAAAATGCGGCTTACAATATCAGGGCCATTTATGTAGGTCTAAAGAGCAATTTAAATGGGAACTCCTTTTTGATCCGAATGTGTTTGGCTCGGTCTGGAATAAATACATAAAAAGAAAGCTGCTAATAGAACATAGGTTTAATAAAGCGCTTTCTATGTGTGAAGATACACATTTTATGTATACGCTAGTAAATCAGAATTTTGATATAAAGATATTTGAAATATCGGTTCCGCTTTACGGATACGTACAAGGCGAAAACAGCGTAACCGGAAATCGGAAAAATTTATTTGATGAGCAGGGAAATATTAAATATTGTAATGCTTTCTTTGAATTGCTGGAGGAATTTGATGGTAGCTCAAAAGAGCAACGTTGGATTAAGGCTAAAATTTTTGATATTGTGTCATCTGTATGCGTCAATCATGAATATACAACAGAAGAACATTTGCAGAAATTATATTTGCTTGGAAAAAAGTTGCAGATAGATTACCTTCTCTGCAATGGGTATTCGTTAAAACACCGGATAAAAAGACTGGGATTATTTTGGTTGCTAAAGAAAAAACAGCATTAGGAGAAGTATGAAGAAGAAATCATTAACAGTAAATGCTTTGTTAAATGGGATAAAGACAATTATGTCCATTGTCTTTCCTTTAATATCATTTCCCTATGTTTCCAGAATTTTGCAAGTTGATAACATTGGGAAGTACAACTTTGCAGCATCTGTTATTAGTTATTTCCTTATGATAGCGGCACTGGGTATTTCTACTTATAGTGTTCGAGAAGGGGCAAAATATGTTGATGACAAAGAAAAATTGTCTGAATTTGCTTCCGAAATTTTTACAATCAATGTACTTTCTACGCTAGTTGCCTATGTGCTTCTGGTTGTTTGCGTTTTCCTAGTTCCAAAATTTCAGGAATATCGTGCTTTAATTTATCTTCTTAGTATTCAAATTGCTTTGGTTACCATTGGTGTAGAATGGTTGTATCAAATTTATGAGAATTACACCTATATAACCATAAGAAGCATAGTGGTCCAGGCTGCTTCACTGATTTTAATGTTCGTTTTAATACGGACAGAAGAAGATGTTTATAATTACGCCGTAGTAACGGTGCTGGCGGCAGCAGGGTCCAATATTTTCAACTGGTTCCATATGCGTAAGATGTGCAAAGTTCATTTGACAAAGCACATCAAGTTAAAAGAACATATGAAGCCAATTATGATTATATTCGGAACAGAAATTGCCAAAACAGTATATGTGTCGTCTGATACCACAATTCTTGGTTTTTTGGCAACCGATTATAATGTTGGTTTGTATTCGGTTTCTACCAAAATTTATACTATTATAAAAAGTTTACTGGCCTCTATCCTAATTGTATCTATTCCGCGTTTGTCTGGATATTTAGGAAATCAAAAGTATGAGGATTATCATAAAACGTTAAATGATATAGCAAATGCATTGCTTATGGTGTCTGTCCCCGCAATGGTAGGCCTGATTTGTATCAGTGACTATGTAGTTGAATTGATTTCCGGTGCAAATTACCTTGCTGCAACGAACTCACTTCGGATTTTAAGCGTTGCATTACTGGTTAGTGTTTTTGGCTGGCTGTTTAATTCCTGTGTCTTGATTCCATATAAAAAAGAAAATAAAGTGCTGATTACGATGATTGTCAGTGCATTACTTAACATTATCCTGAACTTAATACTAATACCAAGGTGGAAGCAGGATGCGGCAGCGTTTACTACGCTACTGGCGGAAGCAACTGCGCTGGTGATGTGCGCATATTATGCAAAAGATCTGGTAAAAATAAAGCTGAATCGCCGGAATCTTCTTTCTACCATACTTGGTTCTTCTTTAATTATTGGTATTTGTATGGTAATGCGCTTGTTTGATTTGAATGTGATTGTTAATACGGCCCTTACCATTTCTTTGTCGGCTGTTGTATATGGACTGGTTTTAGTTGCTTTTAAAAATCCGATGTTGAAGTATGTAAAGGAGTTACTGATGAAAAGACGTAGCCCGGAATCAACAGAAGAGAAATAGGTGGTGTGCACTTTGAGTAAAGTACAGGTTTTGGTTGCCGCTGTAAATCAAGATTGTTTTTCTTTGCTAGAAAAAATGAATATAAACTCAGATACAATCATTGGTAATCAATGCAATGAGAATAGGATTGAAAATTTTGTATATCATGGACATGAAATTAAAGCTTATTCTTTTGCAGAAAAAGGCGTCGGCCTGAATAGAAATAATACCTTGATGCGGGCTTCCGGAGACATCTGCTTATTTGCAGATGATGACATGCGTTACGTAGACAATTATGTACAGATTGTAGAAGAGGCATTTGAAAGAAATCCGGATGCGGACGTTATTGCTTTCAATTTAATTGAAAAGGATCCTACCAGATATATTATAAAAAGTCAGGAACGAATTGGATATTTAAACTATCTTCGGTATGGAACTGCACGAATTGCCGTTAAAACAAAACGAATTAAGGAAGAGGGGATTTTCTTTAATTTATGTTTTGGCGGTGGAACAGAGCATTGTCACGGAGAAGACAATTTATTCTTAACCGAATGCCTGAAAAAAGGTCTGAAAATGTATGCGGTTCCAGAGTATATTGCAGAGCTTACAGAAGAACGAGAGTCCACATGGAATGTCGGATATAATGATAAATACTTCAAGGATCAGGGCTCTTTGTATTATGCTATTTCAAAAAAAGTATGGAAACTTTTATGTTTTCAAGATGCGTTGAGACACAGGAAACGATATGGTATGTCTTTTATAAAGGCGTATAAGAAAATGACAGATATCAGAGTAAAAGAAACTGACGGAAGGGACAAGAAAAAGTGATTTTTGGGGCTATTTTGGCAGGCGGTATTGGCTCTCGAATGGATGGGGCAGATATGCCAAAGCAATTTTTGCCATTGAAAGATAAGCCAATTATTATACATACCTTAGAACGGTTCTTACTTTGCGAAAGGTTTGAACAATTATATGTGGGGGTTCACGCTGATTGGATTGATTATATGAATTCCTTAATCAATCAATACCTTCCCAATGACAAATCAAAAATAACAGTTACACTGGGTGGAGAAAATCGTAATGAAACCGTTTTGAATATAGTGCACGCAATAGAATATACAAATGGGACAAGCCAGGACCATATTATAGTAGTGCATGATGCAGCGCGTCCTTTTCTGACGCTCAGAATGATTGAAGAAAACATAGACGCTGCCCTAACTTATGGTGCTGCAGATACCGTTCTTCCTGCCATTGATACCATTATAGTTTCAGAGGATGGTCAACAAATATCAAATATACCGGATAGAAGTTACATGTATCAGGGACAAACCCCGCAGAGTTTTCAGGTGTCTACATTAAAGGACCTGTATTATTCTTTATCAGAAGAAGAGAAGACTTGCTTGACGGATTCCTGTCAGATTTATGTGAAACAAGATTACCCGGTTCATTTGGTACAGGGTTCTGTAACTAATATAAAAATTACTACACAGGCCGATTATAAAATGGCACAAGCGTTAGCAAAAGAAGGAATTTTATGACGGATTTGCACAGCCACATTTTGCCTGGTATAGATAATGGGTCAAATACGGTAAAGGAATCTTTATTCTTACTTCATCAAGAGGTAGAACAAGGCGTAAATGAAATTGCCTTTACACCACACTTTGACCCGGAAAAAGATAATGAAGAGGATTTTTTATATAATAGGCAGCAGTCTTGGCAAGTGCTAAAGGAAGGCATGCGTACTGTTCCATCTTTAAAAGGATTGAAAGTGCGTGTAGGCGCAGAAATTCATTACAATCGTGACTTGCCAAAGATGAATTTACAACCGTATTGCTTTTCTGGAACAAATTGCTTGCTGATAGATTTGCCGAAACAATATTTGCCACGGGATTTGGAAAACACAATTTTTCAAATTAGGATGAAAGGCTATAAGGTAATTCTTTCTCATGTAGAACTGTATCCGTTTTTGTTAGAGGATTTAAGCTTGTTATATGCACTGGTAGATGCCGGATGCATTGTTCAGGTAAATAGTAACACCTTGTTAGAAAAAGGAACTTTTCGGAAACAGATTTTCCAATTAATGGATTGGAATTTAATCCATATTATTTCTTCAGATGCACACCATCCCAAGACCAGTGCCCCAAGACTGTCGGAGGCAGCATGGGAACTGTCCAGAAAACTGGGAAAGCAAAAGACAAAAGAAGTGCTCTGCAATGCGGAACAAATCTTTAAAGGGAACAATATTATTATTCCGGAGCCTCATAAGCCAAAGCAGGGGATTAACGGAGCATGGAAGTAGGGGATTAACATGAGTATTTTATTGACCGGTGGCACAGGATATATTGGCTCTCACACTGCGGTGGAACTTCTAAAACGTGGAGAAGATGTCATCATTGCAGATAATCTTTATAACAGTGAAGCATCGGTTGTGGACCGGCTTGAAAAAATTACGGGACGGCGTCCAACTTTTTATATGGCAGATGTTGCGGATAAGGCCTCCGTTCAGAAAATTTTTCATGAAAATGAAATTGAATCGGTTATCCATTTTGCCGGGTTGAAGGCGGTTGGAGAATCAGTAGAAAAGCCAATTGAGTATTATCGTAACAATTTGGATACTACGTTGGCCTTACTGGAAGGCATGCGGGAGTGCGGTTGTAAGAACATTGTTTTTAGTTCTTCCGCCACTGTTTATGGAATGCATAATGAAGCTCCGTTTGTAGAAACAATGCCAGTAGGTAATTGTACCAATCCGTATGGCTGGACTAAATATTTTATTGAACAGATTTTGACGGATGCAGCAGTGGCAGACAAAGATTTGTCTGTTGTACTGCTTCGTTATTTTAATCCGGTAGGTGCTCATCCTTCTGGATTGATTGGCGAAAAGCCCTCTGGAATACCGAATAACTTAATGCCTTATATTATGCAGACAGCGGCAGGAATGCGGCATCATCTGTCTGTTTTTGGAAATGATTATCCAACTCCGGACGGAACCGGCGTTAGAGACTACATTCACGTGGTGGATCTTGCAAAGGGCCATTTGAAAGCACTGCAATATTCCCGAGAACATAAAGGAACTGAAATTTTCAACCTTGGTACGGGCAAAGGGACTTCCGTATTAGAATTAGTGGAAACCTTTAAGAGAGTAAATAATGTTGCTGTTCCTTATGAAATTG
>CAVCCW010000043.1:0-10526 GCA_963600825.1 Bacteroidaceae bacterium
GCCCTCAGCAATTACCTCAGCAGTACTGGTCAAAGAACGCTATCATAGTTTTTTCTACGTCGTCACGGGAATCTCTTTCGTTATGGATTTCATGACGGTGGTCGGTGTACAGCTTTACGGTAACATCGTGGCCGGTGTCAATCAGGCGGTTGGCAATGTTGTAAACACCTTCGCCGTAATTGCCGCAGGGGTCCTGGTCACCGGAAATCAGATAAAACGGAATGCCGGTCGGCACCATGCTGGCCCATTCCGGGCTTTCGTCAAATTCATATAGCTTGCAGAAGTTGTAAACCATGTCGGTGGTTACGGCAAATGTGTTGAACGGGTCTGCCGCATGGTCCGCAACAATGCGCGGATCTTTGGCAATCCACGCGTTCGGGCCTTCGGCAGGATCACATCTGTCGGTCATGCCGGAGAAGGCTTTGTTAAACCACTCTGCTCCAACTCCGTCCGGATCATTTTGGAAGGCTGCTTCAAATTCTGCATCCTGCAGCGCCACTTCAATGCCGTGCCACTGGGAAATGTTTCCGCCAATGGTAATGGCCCGCAGGTCATCTCCGTAAAGGGCGGCAAGGCCTCTGGCCAGCAAGGAACCCCAACTATGACCAAACACAAAGTACGGAATGCCCGGATACATTTCCCGGGCAATATCATGCAGCTTCTTTTCGTCGTCTACAAAGGTCTTATAACTTCCGGCATGGGGATCTCCTACGTGGCCGTTGTCTACGCCGGTAGCTCCGTGACCAAGATGGTCGTCGGCAAAAACAACGTAGCCTGCCTCGCACAAGGCGTCCTCAAGATGCCAAAAACGACGTGCATGTTCCCCAAAGCCATGGATTACCTGCACAATTCCCTTTGGCAGATCTAGCGGAGTCCAGTAATAGGCCTTGATAGTGTCCCGTTGGTTGGCGGATGGATAACTAATTTCATGATAAGACATAAGAAAGCTCCTTTCTAAACGGGGTTTACCCGGTATGCCAAAATCACAAAGCTTACGGTAAGATCCAGGAAATCCACTGACTCCAGGCGGGCTCGGTCTTCCGCCGAAGTATGGTAATAATACGGCGTCATAGAGAACAGCGTTTGCAGGTCCTCCCGGCCTATGCGGACCACGTCCGTTACCGTTTCACGGGTGACAAGGTTAAGTTCTTTACACTCCGGAGCCTGTTCATCATTCTCATAAGGAGTGTCATAAACCACCTGCTTCAGCTCCCAAAGGTGCTTCCGTCCTGGAATAACCGAATACAGCACTCCATCCTCCTTCAGAACACGAGAAAACTCTGGCCCGTGAAACGGCGCAAAAAGATGGATTGCCGTGTCAATGGAAGCATCCCGCACCGGAATGTGGGACAGGTTTGCTACCATATAGTGATAGTTCGGTTCCAGATGCCGCTTGGAGGCCAGTCGGACCATTTCCTTGCTGATATCAAACCCGTAAAATTCACCGGCGTAGTCGTCATAATATCCTTCGCCACAGCAGATGTCCAAGACCGTGCCCTGCATGCGCTCCGCAATAGCGTCCTTCAGGCAGGAGTAGTACCCCTTGTTTAAAAAGTCGTGCCGTGCCCGGGCGGAAGCGCGTGAATCGCCCCGGTTATCCCCGCTCTTTGACCCAATCAGCAGGTTCACGTACCCCTCTTTGGCGCAATCAAAAGAGTGACCGGACGCACAAACGAACTGCCGGCCCTCCCGATTCAATTCCGCGCCGCAATTTGGGCATAAAAGCAGAGACATACCATCTTCCTTTCTTCCTTTTTCTTTGCGATATAGCATATTTTCCAGCAACACTATACCACAAAAGGAAGGAGCGCTCCTTGTCTTTATTTCGACAGTTTCAATACAATCTTTACCCGTGCTTTTCAAATTCTTAATGTAATGATACTATGTCCTTGAAAGGGGAGTTGATTTATGCCTATTAACAGAATTGACCTAAAAGAAAAAGCCAAAGTAGCCTTCAAGGCAAATTACTCAAGCAGCGTAGTTGCAGCACTTGTTTTAACTGCATTAACAGCGGTACTTGTCGGTACAAATGTTAATGTGGATGTCAACAATGCAGATGTCAATGTTTCCACAGCAATTGCCGGAACAACAACCGTAATTGCGCTTGTTTTTTCATTGCTTAATGTATTTGTTTTCAATCCTCTTAAAGTTGGAGGATACTCTTTCTTTAAAAAGAACAACCAGGAGAAGGCCGAACTGGGCGAGTTAATTTCTGCATTTAAAAGCAACTATGCCAACAGCATGGTAACCACTCTATTAACAGACGTATTTACTTTCCTGTGGACCTTGCTGTTCATTGTTCCAGGCATTGTAAAAAGTTACTCCTATGCCATGGTTCCATTCCTGATTGCGGATAATCCTGACTTACAGCCTATGGACGTCATCAAAAAATCCAAGCAGATGATGGACGGATATAAATGGCAGGCATTTGTTCTTGATTTGTCCTTCCTTGGATGGGAAATCTTATCCATGCTTACCGTTGGAATCCTTGGACTCTTTTACGTAAATCCTTATTATTATCAGACAAAAGCGGGATTATATGAGTTCTTAAAAAGCCAGGAAGAAATAAAAGAATTTCAGGATACCGTTATTGCTTAATTAAGGGCTTAATTAAAGATAAATTCAAACAAGATAAAAGGGCCAGTTCTGAACAAATCAGAGCTGGCCCTTCTGTTTCAGTTGTGAACCGCTGTTATATTAAGAATCATTGGTATATGTGGAATACCATCTTCTAAGAACTCAGGTCCATTCTGTAGGAAACCGACATTCTCATACAGCTTACGGGCGTAGGATTGGGCTTCTATTACAATACATTCGGCCGCCAGTTTTTCTTTGGCAACCGCAATTCCGGATTTTACAATTTCCGTTCCCAGGCCACAACGGCGTTTTACGGCAATTACCCGACCAATTGATACTTCTTGAAAAACGGTGCCTTTAGGAAGAACTCTAAGATACGCCTGTATGCCATTTTCATCTTCCATCCACACGTGATAAGCTTGCCGGTCGGCATCATCCACTTCCTGGTAAGGACATTTCTGTTCTACCACAAAAACGGAAACCCGCAGTTTATATAGTCTAAAGAGCTCTTCCGCTGTTAATTCGTTGAAGTGCTTTACATGCAAAGTCATACTAATCGTCCCATTTCAACTAGATTTACCATTCTATGGTTTCAGGTTTAATGTCTGGGTCATGGTTGGCAAAGAAGGCTGCACATGCATCTTCTGTGGCCGAACGATGCAGGAACAAACTTTGCGGTAAATATTCTTTGTTTATTTTTAGTAGCAATCCCAACTGTAGGATACTTTGGAAAAGTCTTTCTTTTTCAGGTTTTCTGAGTTGATAAAGAAATTTGCCATGCCGCCATCGCCCCACATAATCTTCTTATCTGAGTCAACTTCCAAGAGCAATGTGTCATAAAGACTATCCTCTCCCCGTATATCTTTCTGCGCAAAATTGGGATATCCCAGCATTCTGTGTCCCCAGTTGTCAAGGGCCTCTTCTATACAACAAATCTCTTCATAACTTAAAAGGTCATACCAAGGCTTTTCAGTTACATCCTCCTCATATTTATCTTTTAATATGGATTTAAGGAGCCCTTCAAAGCGATAATCACCGGTTGAAATATAGCCAGTACTCTTTTCGAATTTTAGCGCCGCCGGCTCAGCATCCTTTTCCATAGGAAAGCACTTCGCAGTTTTATGTGTTGGGATATTTAATTTCATAATATCCGCCTCTGTTAAGCCTTCCGTTACGCTTTCGTGATATACAACAGACCAGTTTTCTTGCTTGTCATCATACAACAGCCGATAGTCATAGCCAAAGTCGTCGTCATCAGCAATAAAGAATTGCAGGATTCCCGTTCTAGGCAACCTTTCGTCGTCAAATTGTTCTTTTTCAAAATTGACTTGAGCCAAAAGAACTAATTTGTTACCGTCGGAACCAGTGGGGTATTGGCGGCTTACATCCCAATAGGGAATGCCACCCAACTTACTGCTGTAAAGATTGGTGGGCTCCTCCTCCAAACAAATTCTATAGTATTCTGTTTTTGTCCGTTCCTTCAATTCTTGAATGACGGCATCCATTTTTTCCTTGTCTCTTATTTCTTCTTCCTGTTCAACTTGTGGCACCGCCGCTTTTTTCTTGGACTTATGCTTGCCTAATAGTGCCGCACATAAAACACCCACAGGGGCAACAACAGATGCAATACCGATTTGCAACTCCGTGTCTGTCTTTAGCAGTAAAACCACTACAATTAAAACGATAACAAAAATTACGGCGATGGTAATAAGGATTCCACTTCTTTTCTTATACATTTTGAATTCTCCCGGGTACCGAGTACCGTTGTGGGCCATGTGACACACGCCCTTTCTTAATAAAAAGTTTAACGTATCGCACTTTTCGTGTCCACTAAATCATACTAACAGCAAGGTTATCAAGTCACAAAACGAAAAAAATGCAAAAAGTGCTTTGATAACGTGACGTTTATTCGCTTCTGGAGTATAATAATGTTATCCGAGAGCGAAAGAGATGATTTTTACCATGCTTTTTAAGCGAGAGAAGTATTTGGAGAAAATAAGACCTTTTTACCACGCCGATGATATCATTAAAGTCATCACCGGTGTAAGGCGGTGCGGAAAGTCCAGCCTTATGGAAATGATTGCTGATGAGATAAGGCAAAATGGAGTTGATAATGACAATATTATCTATTTAGATCTCGATAAGCGTGAAAACCGCAAGATAAAAACATCGGATCAGCTAGAAGCACTTATTGAATCAAAAATAAAAAATTCCGGACTTCAGTATCTTTTTATCGATGAAGTTCAGAATGTTACAGGTTTTGAAGAAGTCATAAACGGATTCCGTTCCGATGGTGGATTCTCAATTTTCATTACAGGTTCAAACTCATATTTACTGAGTGGGGAACTTGTGACGAAACTAACCGGGCGATATCTCGAATTTGAATTGTTTACTCTTAGCTTTGAGGAATATGAGCAAATCAAAAGATTTTACGGCAAACCGGTCGATTCAAATTTGAGTGTGGAATTGAACCACTACATTCTTGAAGGCGGATTTCCAAGAACAATACTAATAGATGATCTTGCCGCAAAAAGGACCTACGTTGCTGGAGTTGTTAACGAAATTTTTGAAAAAGATATCCGGTGCAGAGTTAAGATTAAAGACAAAGCATCGTTTGAGGTGGTAAGAAATTATATAATTAATAATTTCGGCGCCACCACGAGCATTAAAAGCTTAACCGAAGCACTTGAAAAAAACGGAAATAAGATTACAAGAGCAACAGTTCATAAGTATGTTACGGCTTTGGTTGATGCTAAAATATTGTATGAGTGTAATCGATTTGATATGAAGTCAAAGAAAGCACTTTCTGGTGAAAAGAAATATTATCTTGCCGATCTAAGCTTTTACTTTGCACAAAATACAGACAATAGAATTAATTACGGGCCTGTTCTGGAAAATATTGTGTATATCTATGCTCGAAGTCTTGATTATTCAGTCAGTGTTGGAAGAATTGGAAAGCTCGAATGCGATTTCATTTTACGAAGCATAGAAAACGATTATTCCTACGTTCAGGTGGCATACACAATCATGCAGAGCGAAGATACAGAAAATAGAGAGTATAGACCACTTGAACGCATAAAGGATAATTATTCAAAGTATGTGGTCACAACCGATTATATGCTGCAAAAACGCAATGGTATCAAACATATTAATTTGATGGAATTTATGATAAGTGAATTGCATTTTTAGCGCTATGTGCGGTCATTGCAATTTCTGCTTCGCTGTAAAACGGGTCCATTGCCCCTGGCGATTTAGAAATTCGTCCGTGCAAAAAGCCACTTAAATTTCATACATTTTTGAATATTTCTCATAAATATCCTCCGTTAACTGCGCCAACTTTCTGGCAAGGGTTTCCGGGGGAATTTTCATACCATCTTTTAACCAGTTGGAAACCACCCATTCCGCTCCACCAGTTGTGAAACGGTAAATCATTGCTTTGTCCTGGGCGTTTGTTTTCCAATGATGTTCAGCCCATATGGTCGTAACTTTCTCAAACGCCGTTGCTATAAACTGTGAAAAATATGTGGATTCCGTATTTTGTACAAGAATCCGGGTAGCTTGGGGCTCTTCCGCAATAGCTTCAAGTGTCTTTAAAAGAACTAGGTAATAGTCATTCCGTGGTATGGTTTTTTCAATAATTTGAAAGATTTTATCAGAATAACTTTGCTCAATTTCAAAAAGCAGATCTTCCGGAGAATTATAGTGGGAATAAAATGTGTTACGGTTAACCCCGGCCTTTCGGCATAATTCTGCCACGGTTATCTGATTAATGTAGCTCTCCTCCATCAAGTTTAAAAGAGCTTCTTTTAATAGTCCTTTTGTAACCAATACACGTTGAGATTCTTTCACCAGGCTGATCCCCCTTCAATCGAACACATCGGGCAAACTTTGTTCGGATTTTAACAATCTACCCTTAGTATACTGGAAATGAAGAAAAATTCCAGGAGGGAAACTTATGAAACAGGAAAGCAGAAGTGTAATTGTCACTGGAGCGGGGTCCGGACTTGGATTTGCTACAGCAAAGCTACTGAAGGCCAAAGGATGGAAGGTCTTTGGCACTATCATTGCCAGCCAGTCCGATGAAGAGCTCAAGGAGTTGGGAATTATCCCCATTATCATTGATATTTCTGACCCAAAGCAGACAGATGCAGCAGCTGAATTTGTGGACAAAGAACAGGGCAACGCAGGTCTTTCTGCACTTATCAATGTTGCAGGACTTCCTGTGGGCGGCTTATTAGAGGGCTGTTCTCCGGAATATATGCGCAATGCAATTTCTGTAATCGTAGAAGGAACAATTAATATGTGCCGTTCATTCCTGCCTCTCTTAAGAAAATACGGACCAGGGCGTATTGTAAATGTAACTACAAGTGGCTACTATTCCCCAGCAGTATTTACGGCACCATATTCTATCTGCAAATATGCTGAAGAAGGCATTACCCGGGTTTTGCGTTTTGAGATGATTCCGTTCGGAATCCAGGCAACAAGCATAGAACCGGGCGGAATGAAAACGCCGATGACAGCCAACATGGCAGAAGCAACAGAAAAAAACTGGGCACGAATGGGACCGGAAATCAGGGATATTTACTATGACAAACTCCATGATGCGCTGGAATTCATCAATAAGATGGGAGGATCCATGAGCTCCAGTCCAGAACTTGTAGCCAGAAAAATTGAGAAAGTGCTTAATAAAAAGAAGATGAAAATTCGGTATCTTGCAGGTCCGACCGTAGCGTGGATGGCACCCGCAGAGCGAATTTTCGGAGAGAACCGATTTGAAAAGATGATGGCAAAGATGCAGAAAATGGGATAAATCAGGTCAACACCTTTAAGCCTACTATGCCGCTTACAATCAGTACTACGCATATCATTTGTGGCAAGGATATTGATTCATGAAACATAAAAATTCCAAGCAACATTGTACCAACTATTCCAAAACCCGTCCACATTGCATATGCAGTGCCAAAATGAAAAAAGGCAGGGCAAGCCCTGCCTTTTTTTGTTTGATTAAGGCGTTACTGTTTTCCAACAACGCTCTTTCATAAAGTCCGCAATAGTTGTGGTTATAATTTGCTTACATAAGCGTTTCCGCATCCGGTAACTGGGCAAAGCGATTCAGCATGGTTTCATAATCCGAGAAGAACTTCTCTTTGGATTCCCCAAGACCAATCCAGGAAAGGTGGTCTTTGTCTTCTACCGGCATATTATACCAAATTCCCGGTTTTACTTCGGTATCCCGGACAAAATCGGTATAAGGCTGATTGAGCGGGGCACTTTGTCCAATTACATTGACAAAGCCGTCATTGGCCTGCCAGGATTTGTTTACTCCGTATTTAGACAGCTTCTTTTCCTTCAGGAAATTTCCGGTAAAAATTCCGGCAATTTTGCAAAGGGCACACATTGATTTGTTGGGAATGCGTTTTCCTTTTTCATTTTCATGGGTGCGATCTGCCCGGTAAGCAAAGTAATACGTGTTTGGATTTATTTTCTGTTCCGGATTAACCAGGTCCTGTACGGTTTCTACCTGCATTTCATAAGCGCAGGAGTCCACACGATTCCGATTGTATGCAGCAAAACAGGCCCGCTTTTTCCACGGATTAGTAAACTTGTGTTCGGTAACCGTTGCCGGATCCTGCATAATTCCCCAATGGTCCGTATGGAAATCATAATACTGCATCACTCTGGTCTGACTGAAAATGGCATTGGCTACCAGGAAATAATAGGTTGCAAAGGTCATTCCAATATGGCCCATCAGGGATGCCAGAGTGGTACCGTTGTTGACTCCGGAAAGGGTTCCTACCCCATGCAACTTTTGCGGCTTGTCTTTCTTAAACAGACCGGACAATTCTTCTTCCGGCGTTCCATCAATTTCCTCCTGGCATCCATTGGCCACCAGGTCGGCAAATTGTTTTACCGTCGGTCCGCCAAAGCTATGGCCCAGCACATTAATTTTTGCGTGGTCCCCGGGTGTACCCCAATCCGGGATCAGACCCTTTTCATAGGTCCGTCCATACCGTGCATGACCATACTTTTCCGAATGCACCTTACCATAATCCACTGTGCCGCCAAACAACTGTGCCCAAAGTTCACAGGAACGGTCCCAGGCGGAACTAACAGGGCCTAACGAAGGCTGATATACTTCAAAACCAGCTTCCCGAAGATGCTTTGGAATTCCCTTAGACGGATACAGGCCAAAATGTGGGATATGTGTGTTTAGCTTGTCGTTTTCGCCCCAGCCTGCTAAGCCGTGACAGATAATAGTTGGATACCGATTTGACATCATAACACCCCTTTAATACAGATTTCTAAATTTTGAAACCATTGTAGTCCCGGCTCCGGCATACGCGGTAGAACGTTTTTGCTTGTTATAGCAATATTTTAAAGCAATCGGCTTAATAATCTGCCGGATTGCATCAATTGTATAAATCAGGTCAATATCTTTAAGCCTACTATGCCGCTTACAATCAGTACTACGCATATCATTTGTGGCAAGGATATTGATTCATGAAACATAAAAATTCCAAGCAACGTTGTGCCAACTATTCCAAAACCTGTCCACATTGCATATGCAGTACCAAGAGGTAATTTTTTAAGTGCAATTGATAAAAACACAGCACTTAAAATATATCCAACAATCGTAACTATGCTCGGCAGGAGCTTTGAAAAACCTTCGGATAGTTTCATGGAATAAGCCCATAAAACTTCAAATGTTCCTGCCAGTAACAACATCAACCAATGCATAGCCCTATCTCCTTTACAACAAAAAACGTCAGCCTTTTCATGTCTTCCAAGGCCTAATGACATGAAAATCTGACGTACTTCCCCGGCTACCCGGCGGCAGCAGCCTCCTATTGGCAAGAGTATATTTGACATCTCTATTGTTGTCAATGTAAGGTTATCAAATCACAAAATGAAAAAGGCAGGGCAAAGCGCCCTACGTTGGTTGAACGATGCACCATTCCCGCCCTATCGCTCAACCAAAAAACGCGGCGTTTTCGATTTCAGTGTCTGCCTTAACCGCAGAATAGTATTTTGCGGTCTACAGTTCAATGGATGTAATCTCTTTGCTCTCCGCAGCAAAGGCAGTAACGCCGATTGCAGAGAAACAGAGAATGAGTGCAAGGAAAATAGATATTAATCTTTTCATTATTTTTGCTCCTACATTAATAATCTTCTGCATAGTCTTCAAATGTTCTGCTGTCCTCAATACCAACTAACGACAAATACTTTTTGTTTACTTCATCGCAAAAATAGGCTCCGTCTGAAACTTGGTACAATGCACGTATGAATCCCTTGCAAATCTCAAAATCCTTTGCAGAATATGTAAGTTCGATAATGCTGAACAAATAGTTCTTTACACAGTCTTTTGATGAATACGGGATAGCAAGAAGTGCCATATACTCATAAGCGTGTTCCTTATCACCGAGCCTATACGATAAACTTATCATTTTTTCAAGTATATCATATGCCTCAGAAGTGTATATCCATTTGTCCATTTGTGCATATAGGCATGAGAATAAAGCTGAACACTCGTCATATTTTGAGGCAGAATATAATTTCTTGAATGTTGAAATCTGCTCAAGCAGAACAATGTCAGTATCCTTTTTTTCCTTAGTTTTATTATTAGTTATTCCAAAAATACCCATATACTTTTTTGTCCACCTGTCCTTTGCGTATGTTGTTACTGCTAAATTCAAATCGGTAATTTGATGCATTATTCATAAAGGCTTTTGCCTCACTGGATTTCGGACCGAATTTGTATCCTCCATCAGTCCACCATTCAGCAGCACCTTTAATATGTCCCATCTAGGTAGTGGAATCAAATGTGTACCATTTTTGTGAGGTTGGATCAAGGTATTCCCTCATACCAGTTTCCGTATTGCTGAACGATGCACCTTTTCTGCCCTATCGTTCAACAGAAAAATTCGCAAAAATATCGTATAATGATTTAA
>CAVCCW010000044.1:0-10001 GCA_963600825.1 Bacteroidaceae bacterium
TTTTCCTGCCGCTGATTATCTTATTTGCGGTATTGAAGGAACCTTCCGGTGTCCTTAGCATAAAGTACAAGTACATGATGCTGATGATTACCACCTCTTTCTCCGGTTCGTTCCTGTTTTGGAATGTGATGGAGGACCTGCTGTCCTTCACGCATCTGCTGATGACCGCTTTTGCGGTTCTAATGGGATTCCTTGGCCTGGCGGTTCAAATTTTTATAGAAAAAGAAGAGTTGAAAGAGTCGTATCACGGTATTCGGGAACACACTGAAAAAGTCAAAAAACTGCATAAGAAAATCTGGAAAGAGGAAATGTATTAATTTCTGTTTTCAGATAAGAAAAGACCCACTGGCGCTTGCCAGTGGGTCTTTGTTTTTTTTTTGGAAGATTTAGGACTGGAAGAAGGCAACAAATGCCTGATAGGTACTATACAGGTCCAGCTTGGATACCACCTCAAACGGAGCGTGCATGGAAAGTACCGGTACGCCAACGTCAATAACGTCTACGTCCAGGTTGGCAACGTACATGGCAACCGTTCCGCCGCCACCGGCGTCAACAGCACCCAGTTCTCCGGTCTGCCATACTACGTTGTTTTCTTCTAACAGCTTGCGGATCCGGCCGAAGAATTCGGCAGAGGCGTCCGATGTGCCGGACTTACCGCGGGCTCCGGTGTATTTCATAAAGCAGGTGCCTTTGTTAATGAAGGCGGCATTGCGCTTATCCATAACATCAGCAAAGGTCGGGTCATAGGCAGCGGTTACGTCTGCGGACAGGCATTCACTTCTGCTGAGCACGTCGTGGCCCGGAATGCCGGCCATTTCTGCCAGATCATAAATGAAGTATTTGAAGTAAGAGGAGTTCAGGCCGGTGTTGCCGTCAGAACCAATTTCCTCTTTATCTGTCAGGACAGTAACTACGGTGTGCTCCGGTACGTCCAACGCAAAGTTGGCGCGAACGGCAGGATAAGAGCAAACCCGGTCGTCATGCCCATAGGCGCCAATCATGGAGCGGTCAAAGCCGATATCGGTCGGCTTCATGGCCGGAACAATTTCCAACTCTGCGGTCTGGAAGTCCCGCTCTACAATACCGTATTTTTCATGCAGCAGATTTAAAATGTTCAGCTTTACCAATTCGGATTCTTCGTCATCTTTGAAGGGAAGACTGCCAATTAACAGGTTCAGTTCTTCACCACGGATGCCGTCAGCCAAAGAGCGCTTTTCCTGTTCCTTGCCAAGATGCGGCAGAAGATCGGTTACAACAAACTGTGGGTCTGCCGGATCTTCCCCGATATTAACGAAAACCTTAGAGCCATCTGCCTTAACCACTACACCATGCAGGGACAGCGGAATGGCGGTCCACTGATATTTCTTAATGCCGCCATAATAGTGGGTCTTAAAGAAGGCCATTTCGTCGGATTCATACAGTGGATTTGGCTTCAGGTCCAGACGCGGGGAGTCAATGTGGGAAGCGGAAATTTTTACGCCTTCTGCAACACTCTGCTTACCAAAGGTACATAAAAGAATGCACTTTTCCCGATTGATGTGGTAAACCTTGTCTCCGGGAGCATAGGATTTGGTTTTGTCAAACTGGGTGTAGCCGTTCTTTTCGGCTTCTGCCAGAACATAGGATACGCATTCCCGCTCGGTTTTTGCGGCGGACAGAAAGGCTTTATAATCTTCGGCAAAGGCATCCGAAGCAGCAGCAACGCTGTCGTCAATCACTTTTGCCATGTGCTTTGGCTGATAGAACAGTTCCTCTTTCAGTTGAGAGGCTGCACTTTTTTCTTGGTTCATGGAAAGTTCCTCCTTTTATTCTTCCCCTGCAATGTAAGATTCAATAATCTGCGCTGCCTTAGTGGTCAGCTCATGCAGGTGGTCTGTTCCTTGTTTGTTTTCAATGACAATATCTGAATGGGTCAGAAAATAATCTTCCGGCAGTTGCGCGTGCATGCGACGTTCCGCCTCTTCTGCACTTAAGCCGTCCCGCTCCATAATCCGCGCTTTCCGCACGTCTTCCGGTGCGGTAACGGAAATAACCAGATTGCAAAACTGATCCTGCTTGGCTTCAAACAGCTGTGACGCATCTAAAATAACTGCTTCATAGCCGTCAAAAAAGGCCCCGCGAATCTGCTTTTGCATTAAATGGCTGATGAACGGGTGGGTTATAGCGTTCAGCTTTGCGGTCTGCTCCGGCGTGGCAAATGCAATTTCCGCCAATTTCGGGCGATTCAGCGTCCCATCCTCCTTAAGGATATCCTGACCAAAGGCCGTTTGCAACTCGTTCAAAACGGGAGAGCCCTTTTCGGTTGCCAGACGGGCATAGTTGTCAGCCGGAATAATCTTATATCCGAAGCGGGACAGAAATTCAGCCACCGTGGATTTTCCGGCGCCGGTCTGGCCGGTCAGGCCGACAATCATTCCGTGTCTCATAGGCGGCTCCTTTCTTTTTTATAACTTAATGATTTCAAAGGCAGCTGCACGCAGCAGGCGGTTCATGACCGCCAGGCCGACGCCGCTTTGGCCCGGGCACCGAACATAAACATTTTTCATGCCCAGGTCATCGCACTTCCGGAGTTCGGCAAAGAGCCGATTGGCGTGCGCTAATTCGTCTCCTTCTTTGCCGAACGGCAGACAGGTGCAATGCAGCAGTTTTTCTTCTCCGTCAAAGACCAATGCGGCCGTGGTATCCGGGTCTTGCTGATTAACATAGTCTGCAAACGCTTCTACGGACCCGGTTACAATGGCCACATTGGCGTTTGGAGAATAATGTTTATATTTCATGCCCGGGCTGGCTGCCACTTGGCCTTCTTTTAAGTCATTCAGAACAGCATCGTCAATATCCACTTCTTCCCCAAGAACTGCGGACAGTTCTTCCGGCGTAACGCGACCGGGGCGCAGTACCCGCGGGCGGCGGGTGGCCAGTGTAATGACGGTGGATTCTACACCAACGGAGCAAGGTCCGCCGTCTACCACGGCATCAATTTTTCCGTCCATGTCATCCAACACGTGCTGTGCCGTGGTTGGGCTGGGCTTGCCGGAGGTGTTGGCGCTTGGCGCAGCCAGGGGTACACCGGCCGCTTTAATAATGTCCCGTGCCACCGGATGGGACGGCATCCGAATGGCTACCGTATCCAGTCCGGCGCTGACTTCATCAGGAATCAGTGCCGACTTTTCCAGGATAATGGTCAGCGGACCCGGCCAAAAGGCATCTGCCAAATCATAGACAGCGCTTGGCACATAAGCGGCCAGATCATCTAAGGCGGCAAGGTCCGTAATATGCACAATCAGCGGATTGTCCATAGGACGGCCTTTTGCCTGAAATACCTTGGCCACGGCGGCGCCATCCAGGGCATTGGCCGCCAAACCATATACGGTTTCTGTCGGAATGGCAACTATGCCGCCATTCCGTAAAAGTTCTCCGGCACGTTTGGCCTGCGCCGGTTTTAATTGTTCTGTCTTCATTCTGTGTCGTCTCCTGCCGCTTCTAACTTTGCAGCGGTGTCTGCTGCAATCAGGGCATCCATAATTTCATCCAGATCCCCATTTAAAATGGCCTCTAATTTGTAAAGAGTCAGCCCAATGCGATGGTCGGTAACTCGCCCTTGCGGGAAATTATACGTGCGAATCCGTTCACTACGGTCTCCGGTTCCTACCATGGCTTTGCGTGCTCCGGAAATTTCAGCGTTGTGCTTTTCCTGCTCTATTTCATACAGGCGGGAACGCAATACAGTCAGCGCCTTTTCCTTGTTGCGATACTGGCTGCGTTCGTCCTGACACTCTACCACCATACCGGTGGGAATGTGTGTGACGCGAATGGCAGAAGAAGTCTTGTTGACCTTCTGCCCACCGGCTCCACTGGAACGGAAAACGTCAATTTTGACATCGGCTAAGTCCAGGTCAAAATCCACATCTTCTGCTTCCGGAAGAACCGCTACGGTGGCCGTGCTGGTCTGGATCCGGCCTTGGGATTCCGTTTCCGGTACCCGCTGTACGCGGTGCACTCCGCTTTCAAACTTCAGGCGACTGTAGGCGCCTTCACCTTTTACTTCAAAGGAAACTTCTTTGAAGCCGCCCAATTCCGTTTCATTGCTGCTGAGCACTTCCGTTTTAAAGCCGTGGGCTTCGGCATACATAGTGTACATGCGGTAAAGCGTTCCGGCAAACAGGGCGGCTTCTTCTCCGCCGGCCCCGCCACGAATTTCTACAATAACGTTCTTGTCATCATTCGGGTCCCGTGGCAGAAGCATAATTTTCAGCTCTTCGGTTAACTGTTCGTGGCGGGCCTTGGCGGCCTCCCATTCTTCCGTAACCAGCTCTTTAAAGTCCGGCTCCAGACCGCCTTCCTCCAGCAGCCCTTTGGCTTCGGCCTCGTCGGCCTCCGCCTTCTTAAATTCCCTGTATTTTTCCACGACCGGTTGAATTTGCTTGTGCTCCTTCATATACTCCGTATATTTTTCCCGGTCCGTAACCACCGCGGGATCTGCCAACTGCGTGTCCAGAAAGGACAGGCGTTCTTCCACACCGGCCAGTTTTTCAAACATCAGTCATTCTCCTTCGGTAGGATTTGTTTTATTGCCTTTTCGGCTTTTCTGCGAGGCAGCATAACTTCGCGTCCGCAACTGGTACAGCGGAGTTTAATGTCCATACCCACGCGGGTAACCAGAAACTCATTGTTTCCACAGGGATGCGGCTTCTTCAGCTTTACGGTATCTTGTAACTGTAATTCCATAATGCATACCCTCCCTTTGCCAGCCCCGTTTCTCTTTTTTAGCTATAATAGTATAACACCGGACCTGAAACGATACAATTCAGCCCCCTTGAAAAACAAAACGTTTTTGTATTGCTTTTGCAAATATTCTTTGCTATAGTGTTAGCCGATTCGATTTTCAATTTTTAATCTTTAAAGAGGTGCATACCTGATGAAAAAATGGAAAGAATTTATTAGACTTTTACTTGGCGGATTTACCATCGGCTTCGGCAATGTTATCCCGGGACTTTCCGGCGGTACGCTTGCTTTAATCATGGGCATCTATGATAAGCTGATTAACTCCATTAGCCATCTGAGAAAGAACTTTAAACAAAGCATGGGCGTTTTAATTCCGGTTGTTATCGGTGTTGCCATTGCGTTCCTGTCCCTGAGCCATGTTGTTACTTACTGCCTGACCAATTTCCTGTTTCCGACCATCATGCTGTTCTTCGGCGCCATTGTGGGTGCCCTGCCAATGCTGTTCCGGGAAGAAAAGGGCATTAAGTTTAAACCGTCTTATGCCGTTGCTGCATTCCTGGCCTGCGCCGCCGTTGTCGGCTCCGCTTTCCTGCCAATTGCAGACTCCATGGATCTGACAAACCTGAACTTCTTAACCATCCTGTTGCTCTTCGTTTCCGGCGCCGTTGCTGCTGCCGCCATGGTTGTTCCGGGTCTGTCCGGTTCTGCCTTACTTATGACCTTTGGTTTCTATACCCCAATCATGAACCAGGTTAAGGCTCTGACCACTTCCGGTACAGACAAACTGCACGCAGTAGCCATCCTGGTTCCTTGCGGCATTGGTATTCTTTGCGGTATCTTTGGTATTGCCAAAGTCATTGAATATTGCCTGAAGAAACATTACCATGGCACCTACTGGGCCATCATCGGCTTTGTTATCGGCAGTGGATTTGCCATTCTTTACACCAACTTCTTTGCAAGCACCGCAGACTTCTCCTTTGCTGATGTATCCTGGATGCAATATGTTGCCGGCATCATCACACTGGCTCTTGGTATTGTTGGCACCATGAAACTGGGTGACAAAAACAAAGAACATGACGAAGCGGAAGCTGCTGCTGAAGAAGCGGAAGAAGCTGAAGAAGACGAAGAAAAGTAATTTTTCAAAACCGTCAATCAAATATATAAAATGGGAGACCTGACGAGGGTCTCCCATTTTTTTATTTCACAAATAAAAATGCTGTTTGGAGGTATGTTAAATGAAAAGTAAGAGACATTTTTTAACCAGTAGGGAAATCAATAAATTCCGTAAGTATTTGATGGAGGAAGAAAAGAGTAAGAACACAATAGAAAAATATATTCGTGACGTGACCGCTTTTTCAAAATTCTGCACAGGACGTATTACAAAGGATACGGTTATTGCCTATAAACAGAGCCTGATTGAAAGAGGGTATGCTGTGCGGAGCATCAATTCCATGCTGGCAAGTCTCAACAGCTTGTTTTCCTTTCTTGGCTGGTATGAACTTCGGATAAAATCCCTGAAAGTTCAGCAACGGGTTTTCTGCCCAGAAGAAAAGGAGTTGACTAAAGCAGAGTACGAACGCCTCTGTCATGTGGCCGAGAAACGACACAGCAAACGCTTATGCCTGATTCTTCAGACAATTTGTGGCACTGGTATCCGTGTTGGCGAGCTACAATTTATCACTGCTGAAGCGGTACGCAAGGGAGAAGCAACAGTCTCCCTAAAAGGAAAAACGCGTAGTGTTTTTATTGTCCGGAAGCTGCAAAAGAAATTACTCCGCTATATCGCAGAAAGGAAAATAGAATCAGGCCCCGTTTTCATTACCCGTACCGGGAAGCCGATGAGCAGGTCAAACATCTGGCGGGAAATGAAAAGCCTCTGCCTTGAAGCAGAGGTGAATCCAGAAAAAGTATTTCCGCATAATTTGCGACATCTTTTTGCGCGGGTATTCTATGGCATGGAAAAGAATATTGCCAAGCTTGCAGATATCCTTGGACACAGCAGCATCAATACCACACGAATTTATATTATCAGTACCGGAACAGAACACCGTCATCAGATGGAACGCATGCAACTGATAATATGAAAAAAGCCGCCTAAAGGCGACAACAACATAAACAGTATAACGTAATATTATTTCAGCATAAAACAAGAAAAAAAGCAAGCAGTTTTATCAAAGGACAAAGGGATATCCCCCAATTAGATATTAACAGCGTATAAAAACAAAGCCTATTCAAATCTTTTTCCAAAAGTTTTTGGATGGGCCTGATTTCTGCGCCTACGGATGTGTAGACCATTACTCTTTGCGGATGCAACGAGTACATTATACTGTTTATGTATTAAAGGGGAGTAGAAAAATGGGAGCACAAAACAGAGGTGTGATAAAGGCTGATATTAGACGGGAAACAAATCAAAAACGAAAGAAATTATTTTATGCAGTTTATTTAATAATAATTGCTCTATTTTTAATTATTGGATTAGATGCTGGTACAATCTATGACACAAGAAAAGGCTGGTTTGATATCTCTTTTTATGAGAAAGTCTATTGGGGCTGGTATCCGAGCGCACATTATATCACATATTATAGCAATATTATTGGGGTAACAGTTCTGTTTGTTTTTCTTTTTGGAGCGCCTTTCTTTATTGATGCTATTTATAAACGCCAATGTAAGAATACCGCACTTAGCGTTTCTGAAACCAAGGTGTTTGGATCTTATAGTGGCTTTTTGTCAAAGAAAGATTTTGAAATGCCTATTGAACAAATTGATAACGTAACAATCGTATCCGTAATCATGGACACGTGGCGAACTGGCGCCACGCTTGTTATATGCTCTGCGTTTGGTGTTATTAAACTTCATTTTGTTCAGAATGCAGAAGAAATGGTCTTTATAATTACGAATCGTAAAGAAAAAAAGGAACACAGAGTAGAACAAATAGCCGCAGAAAGCGTTTCTGCTTTAACATCGAACAAACTAAAAGAGTTGTTGGAAATGAAAGAGTCTGGGCTAATTACCGAAGAAGAATTTACGAAAATGCGGGAGAGCCTTCTCTCTAATATGTAATGGTGCTTGTAGAGAGAAAAGCAATGCATAAAGAAAGGAGGTGCGCAGGGGCGAACAGAAAAAACCAAGGGTATAGAAGTTAGTTATTGGAAAGGGGGGATAACATGAGCGAGAAGATTTATGATTTGGATGGCGTCAGAGGAAGACACATCGACGTCTATGACGACAAGGTTGTACTTACGGTTAAGGCTGGAATTGGTTCCTTTTTGACAGGTAATGTTTCCGATGGTGAAAAGACTATATATTATTCAGATTGTATTGGTATTCAATATAAAAAATCTGGTCTTCAGATAGGATATCTTCAATTTGAAACTGCTGGCGGAATTATGAATAACAGCGCCAGCAATTTCTTTAATGAGAATACCTTTACGTGGGACACCACCAAGCAATCCAATGAGAAGATGCAGGAAGTCGCCGACTATTGTAAGAAGCAGGTTGATGACTATAAATCTGGAAAACATAATCAGTATGTTATGCCAGTTTCGTCAGCAGATGAACTCAAGAAATTCAAGGAGCTACTTGATATGGGAGCTATTTCCCAAGAAGAATTTGATGCAAAGAAAAAGCAGATTCTTGGATTATAACAATAGTGTATATTCATAAATGAAAGAAGGAGAATGTAAGAATGTATTGTTCAAATTGTGGGAACCAAATTGATGATAATGCAGTTGTTTGCCCAGAATGCGGATGTCCAACAAAGAACTTCTCAAAAAACAGTAAATCAAGCCATGCGAATTCAAGTGATGCAAAAGAATTGTTGGATAAAGCCAACACGCTCAGTTTAATTTCTATCATCGGCGGTATTTTTATTCCGCTTCTTGGTTGGATCTGCGGTGGTATTGGAATTGGTAACTGTAATACTGCCGAAATGGAAGATCCCGCCCGTGCAGCTGATATTAAGCAGAAGTGTATCATTGGCATAATCGTGTCTTCCGTTGTATTTTTGATTTCTGCAGGACTGTTTCTTTCAGTGATGTAGAGGTATCCAAGAAAAAAACCAAAAAGCCGAGCTACCAAGCTCGGCTTTTTTCTTACCCCAAAGGGTTTATTTCTTCTTAAACTGGTTCTTCATACGCTTTTCCTTAGAAAGGATAATCTTACGAAGACGCAGGCTTTCCGGCGTTACTTCCAGGATTTCGTCGTCTCCGAGGAATTCCATGCACTGTTCCAGAGACAGATTGGTAGGAGGTACCAGACGAAGGGCGTCATCCGATCCGGAAGCACGGGTGTTGGTCAGGTGCTTGGTCTTGCAAACGTTGCAGACAATGTCTTCCCCACGGGAGCATTCACCGACAATCATGCCTTCATAAACGTCAACGCCTGCCCCAATGAACAGCGTACCACGTTCCTGCGTATTAAACAGACCGTACGCACTGGAAGTGCCTTGCTCATGAACCACAATGGAGCCACGGTCTCTGGTGGAAATGTCTCCCTTATATGGAGCATAGCCGTCAAAAATCTGGTTCATGATACCGTTGCCGTTGGTGTCCGTCATGAATTCGGAACGGTAACCAATTAGGCCACGGGACGGAATACTGAATTCCAGGTGGGTGGTGCCGCCTTCGTTGGCCATCATGTCCCGCAGTTCTGCTTTCCGAGACCCCAGCTTTTCAATAACGGCGCCAACGTATTCTGCCGGAACTTCTACAAACAGCTGTTCCATTGGTTCCAGCAGCTTGCCGTTTTCGTCTTTCTTGAAGATAACCTTTGGGCGGGAGACGGCAAATTCATAGCCTTCTCTGCGCATGGTTTCAATTAAAATGGAAAGGTGTAACTCGCCGCGGCCGGAAACCTTGAAGGTGTCGGTGGAATCCGTTTCTTCCACGCGCATGGAAACATTGGTTTCCACTTCCTTGAATAGACGGTCCCGCAGGTTTCGGGAAGTAACAAACTTGCCTTCCCGTCCGGCAAACGGGCTGTCATTTACTAAGAAGTTCATGGACAGGGTAGGCTCATCAATCTTGATGAACGGAATGGGTTCTACGTGTTCAGGGTCACAGGCAGTTTCGCCGATGTTCAGGTCAGCAACGCCGGCCACACAGATGATTTCTCCGGCAGAGGCGCTGGCTACTTCCGTGCGATGCAGCCCTTCATACGTATATAGCTTGCTGATTTTAACCTTTTCCGCTTTGTCTTCTGTGTTGCACAGAATGGCCTGCTGGCCCTGGCGAATGGTTCCGCGTTCAATGCGTCCAATGCCAATTCGGCCTACATAATCA
>CAVCCW010000045.1:0-8979 GCA_963600825.1 Bacteroidaceae bacterium
CTTGTGCCGGGGCTCTGCGCTGTGCAGTTGCATTTGGCTGTTGTGTTCTAGTTCTATTCTGCGTTACCGGTTTTTGAGTTACACTTGCACGCGTTGCAGTAGCCTGCTGTTGCGCTCTTTGCTGTGCAGCTGCCTGCTGCACCTGATGCTGTGCAGAGACCTGCTGTTGTGGTCTGCGCTGTGCAGCAACCCGCTGTTGCGCTTGACGCTGTGCGGCAGTCTGTTGCTGTGCCTGACGCTGTGCGGCAACCCGCTGTTGCGCCTGACGCTGTGCAGCAGCCTGCTGTTGCGCCTGACGCTGTGCTGCAGTCTGCTGTTGCACTTGACGCTGTGCGGCAGTCTGTTGCTGTGCCTGACGCTGTGTGGCAGCCCGTTGCTGCGCCTGACGCTGTGCGGCAGCTTGCTGTTGTGCTTGCCGCTGTGTGGCAGCCCGTTGCTGCGCCTGACGCTGTGCGGCAGCTTGCTGTTGCGCTTGCCGTTGTGCGGCAGCCCGTTGCTGTGCCTGACGCTGTGCAGCAGTTCCTTCCACCGGGCGACGCACGGAAACCCGTCCAGAGGTTTGATACTCTGCAGGCGTTTGCTGTTGCGTCGGTTTTGCTTTGAAAGCGCTCGGCTTGTTGGAATTAGACATCATCTGTAACTCTCTCCGGTTAAATTTCTTCTACTTCCGTGGCAGTATCTTCTGTGGCGTTATCCAAACGGATACTGCATGGTCTTCAAAATTTGTCTGGCGTTTTCTTCTCCTACAAATTTTGCTGCAATGGCTTCTCCGAAAAGCAGTGCCGTACCGGCACCATTTGCGGTAATAATTTTTCCATCGGTTACTACTCCGGTAGATTGCAAAACGGCATCCAGCAGTTCTGTTTCAAAGCCGGGAAAACAAGTAGCCTTCTTTCCGGCTAACAGGTGCTTATGTCCGAAAATAGACGGAGCAGCACAAATAGCACAAAGCAGTTTTTGATTCTGATGACAGAAATCAATGGTTTTCTGTACGGTTGAATCTGCTTCCAGATTTTTGGTTCCGGGCATTCCTCCCGGCAGAATAACACCATCCAGGGCATCTGTTAATGTTACTTCTTCTGTAGTCAGATCCGTCAGGAACGTGACACCATGGGCACCCGGAATGGCATTTCCGCCAACGCCAACAGTTTGTACACTAACGCCGGATCTGCGCAAAACATCCAGCGGGGCCATTGCTTCCGTTTCTTCAAAGCCTGGGGCTAAAAACAAATAGAGCATAGGTTACCTCCTGTTTTTTCCTGTTTATGATAGTGGAAATCCAATGTAAGGATAGTCTTTTTCTGCCAGTGCCTGTACACCACGTTCGGTTAAGGCACAAGCCATGCCATCTGCCTCCGGGGACGCTTCTTTTCCCGGAAATGCGGTTGCGGAAACCGGCAATCGGAACTGATACGTATCTGCCGCTTCTTCCAGAAGGGCAGCCGGCAGTTTACTGTCTGATTCCGTGGAAATCCATTCGGTTACCATTACAGTTGCATCTTTCTTTTCATAAAAAGCATATCCGTCTTTGGCAACCGCAACGTGTCCACCGGAAACCAGCTGGGAATAGAAAAAGTATTGTAACTGTTCTTTGGTATAGGAAAGGTGATCTGTCCCTTGCAATGCCTGTTCCCGTTGCTGTAACCGGTCCGGCATGGCAGCTTCTGCTGTAATGTCTGCTGCAAAAGTCAATTTTGCCGGCAAGACTTCCTGCAACTCCTGTGCCGTAAACTGTAAAGTCTTGTGATAAAGTGCCGGCTGGAACCCAAGATTTTCATAGTATGTAAAAAGTCCCGGCTCTGCAGGAACAAGGAAAATCAGGTCTATGCCACGCTCTGCAGCCACCTGCTTAACAAATTGAATCAGAGAAGCCATATACCCCCGTCCGCGATGATCCGGATGGGTGGCTGCCGCATAGAAATAACCGGCTTTATAGTCCTGTCCTTTGGAATGATAGGTGCAGGGAATCAGGTACGCCATGGAAACAACTTTTTTGTCATCCTTAATGACGAAGCGGTTTTTCGGTCCGCAGCAATAGCGGAAGAAATCCTGAATAAACTTGGGGTCATCTCCAAAGACTTCCTGCCACAGATTCTGTAAATCTTCCAGATCCGATTCTTCAGCCAGTTTGGGCTGAAAATCTATATTGCTTTTTTGCACAGCCAGATAACTGGCGTACAGGCTGACCGGATGATAGGATTCCTTGGCTTTTCTAAGTCCGGGAATGCCCATATCCTCTTCCCTGTTTACATATTTATAAGAGGAAAGTGCATGGCGTGCAAATTCCCGATTAATCATGGGGTAAGCCCCGCGATACGAACTGTCTGCCTTTTCAATGTGCGTGCAGTACACCTGGTCATTAATGGGTTCTCCTGCCGTAAAGGCAATAATTTTCCCATCTACCCGCAAAATGCCGCCGGTAAAACCAAGTTCAAAGAAATTCTGGAAGGCAAGCTCCAGTGCGATGCACTCTTCTTCGGTCCGTTCAGGACTGTCCTGCATCCATTGGTCTACAAAGGCTTTGGCTTCTGCCAGGTTTTCTTTGGTTACGGCTTCATAAGACCACTGGTAGGTCTTTTCAAAGTAACTGCAATGGTTCCGTTTCCCGTGATATTTTTTTCCGGGAAGTTCTGCCAGATCCTTTACTTCATAAATATAGTTGGCATTGTTCCGGTTGTCCCGAATAGTAAAGACACCGGGGAATGTCTGTTCCAGCCATTCTTTCTGGACTTCGTCCAGGCCATGCAGTTGCAGGGGTTCTTCTGCTTCATCCAGCATTTTTTGTAAGACTGGGCCTGCATCTCCGTCTCCTGCCGGAATAGTGTAACTGTGCTGGGAGCGGATTACCAGCATACTGTCCACCTTACCAACGGAGACGTGATAAGACGGAGACCACATAAAAATATTACCAAAGGTAAATTCTGCACTGTCCCTGCCGGAGAAACGGAGGGCCTGCCGAATCCAGTCCCGGTCAGCCAGTGTGGCCTTCCAAAACTGTTGATCTAATGAACTCATTCTGATAACTCCAGGTGCAGACGTTCCCGTACCACTGCCCTGACTTCTGCTGCAATGGCTTCAATGGATTTCGGCTGTCCGTTCTCCGCGCAGGAGATGCAGACCCAGCCCTGCCGCTCCGCTGCAAACAGGGCAGCGTCCCGGCAATGCTGTAAATAGGAAACATCCTTTTCGTGAACGTCTTTTTTGCTTTCATCTCCCTGATAACGGGAGGTCATTAATTTCTGGGAAACTTCTACCGGCATATCCAAAAAGATAACCAAAGCCGGTTCCGGAATTCCCATTTTCCGGTATTCAAAATCTTCCAGCCAGGCAAGGTATCCGGACCACTCTTCCTGCGGAAGCTTGGTCATCTGATATGAGGCGTTGGAAGTGGCGTAACGATCTGCCAGGATCAGCGTGCCATTTTCATAGGCGCCTTTCCAGACGGTCTGAAAACTGGCATACCGGTCTACTGCATAAAAAGCGGATGCGGCATAGGCGCCGACTGCATTCGGATCTGAGCCGAACGCACCGTTTAAGTACATCTGTACCAAGGTGCTGGATGGACTGTCATAATCCGGCAGTTTAATCTGCTTTACGGGGATGTCATTGTCCAAAAGAGCCTGCCGCAGCAAAGCGGTCTGGGTGGATTTTCCGGATCCGTCTAATCCTTCTAAAACCAAAAGCTGCTTCATACAATCGGCTCCTTTTTCCAGATGGCATACCACCAGTGATACTATCAGCGATACAGTATTATAACAAACCGCCCCCGCTGATACAAGTTTTCTAAAACAGAAAAACAGCCAGATGGAATCCATCTGACTGTTTTCTTATTGCAGGATTTGATAAAGGTTTACTCGAAGTACGCAAATACCTTGGGAAGAATGGCAATCAGGTCTGTGGCAGTCATGCTGCGGAGGGATGTATCAGACGCAGCAAACTGGGCAGCGGCGCCGTGGAGGTACGCTCCCATGGAGGCCGCCTTGAACGGGCTTAAGCCTTGGGCAAGCAGGCCTGCAATGATACCGGACAGGCAGTCCCCGCTGCCACCCTTGGCAAGGCCCTGATTACCGGTTACATTTACGTACCGCTTCTGCTTCTGCGGAGCGGCCACCAGCGTGTCGGCTCCTTTCAGTAAAAGCGTTACATTATATTCATTGGCAAAGTCAGTGGCAACCTGTTGCCGGTTGGCCAGAATTTCGGCTACCGGTTTTCCGGTCAGGCGGGACAGTTCACCAGGATGTGGTGTCAAAACCAACTTTGCCTTCGTGGATTTCAGAAGTTCCTTCTGGCCGGAAACAGCGTTCAGGCCATCCGCATCCAGTACTACCGGACAATCCGCTTCCGCCAGAATGGCAGCTACCAGTTTTTGCACATCCTCCCCCTGTCCAAGACCGCAGCCAAGGATTAAGACGGTGGCTTTTTTCAGTGCATCCTGTAACTCCGGCAGGGCGGCGGTGCTTAACCGGCCCTCTGCAGTTTCCGGAAGCGGAAGCCGCATGGCTTCCATGGGAAGCTGTGCGCCAAAGGCGCCGTAAGCGCTTTCTGGGAAAGCAGCAGTCAACAACCCGGCACCACTGCGCAATGCTGCGCCGGCCGCAAGGCAACCGGCCCCCGGCATACGCCGACTGCCGCAAATGCTGAGCACATGGCCAAAGTCATTTTTGTGCGCCGTTCTGGCCCGTGTCGGGAGCAAACGCCGAATGTCTTCTTCTGCATAAGTCATCAGCTTTGGACTGACACAGGCAAAGGATTCTTCCAGAATGCCAATGTCCAGTACCATGGTTTCTCCGCAGTATCCGCAGGAAGGATACAGAACGTGGGCCGGCTTAAGGCAGGTCAGGGTCAGGGTCAGGTCTGCCTCCACAGCAGCCCCTTCTACTTCCCCTGTATCCGTATTGACGCCGGACGGCACATCAATGGCAACCACACTGCCGGCAGAACGGCTGACCAGATCAAAAATGTAGGCCTGCTCATCATTGGCGGCGCCGTGGAAGCCGATGCCGAACATGGCATCTACCACAACGGCGGCTTTGGCAATCAGCTGATCGGCAAAGCCGTGGTCCGGATACGACGGGATGACGGGAATACCGGCATCCACTGCCTTCTGATAATTAATAACAGCATCTTCGGCGGTTGGTTCCCCAAACGCCAGAACAATACTGACATCATAGTCTGCATTGTGCAGCTTTCGGGCAATGACAAAACCATCCCCGCCGTTTTTCCCTTTTCCACAGACAACGGCAATGCTGCCGACGTCCTTGGAAAAGTGATCCATAATGACATCTGCGCAAGCCGCTCCTGCACGGCTCATCAGTTCCAGAAAATGCGTTCCAATCTGATTTTCTTTTTCTTCCACAGCTCTGATTTCAGCAGCAGTCAGAATATCCAAGGTTATCCCTCCTCTATGGCCACCACAACGGCCATAGCCATGTCATCCGTATGGGTCAGACTGACATCCATAGACCAGTTTCCGACCTTCTTCTGCAAGTCTTCCGAAAGGGAAAGATACGGTTTATCCATTTCATCATGCAGCACTTCCACGTCCCGCATGGCAAATCCACGGAATCCGGTTCCCAGGCACTTGGCAAAGGCCTCTTTGGCTGCCCAGGCAGCGGCAACACTTTCCACAGGAAAACCCTTTTCTTCATAATAGGCGTATTCCTGCTCTCCTAAAATGTATTTAGCAAAGGACGGAGATTCCATAGATTTCTGGATGCGAGCCAGCTCTACAGCATCTATTCCGGTATGTACTAACATCAAACCCTTCCTCTCATGTTTAGTATCCCCAGTTTAGCACAAAGCAAAGGACTTATAAACAACAGAAAAAGAAAGAATTCCATGCTTGAAAAGCAATCCCTTCTTTGCTAGAATACTACCGATATTAGGAAACGCATTGACGGAGTTTACGTAAGGTTTCAGACACTCCGGTCCAGAGAAGGTCCGCCATCGGCTGCAAACGGACTTACCGGACTGTAACCTGAATTTCCCTCCCGAGCGGTTGTTTCGAACAGCGCTGACTCGCCCAGTAAAAACAAACGGAAGGCTGCCGTTATCAGCATTGAGTGCCCACCGGACCGGTGGGAATACGGGTGGTACCGCGGAGTTGCTTCGTCCCTTTATGGAACGGAGCTTTTTTATTTTTGAAAACTCTTCCCGCACTCAAAGTAATCAAAAAAAGGAAGGTACAAAGTATGAACCAGAAAGAACAGCTGGAACAGATCCGTGCAGCGGCAAAAGAAGCCCTTGCCGGAACCGAAACCCTTGCCGATCTGGATGCCATCCGCATCAAATACCTCGGCAAAAAAGGCGAACTTACCTCTGTGCTGAAGACCATGGGTTCCCTCTCTCCGGAGGAACGTCCCGTTGTTGGTCAGATTGCCAACGAGGTACGGGAAAAGATTACCCAGAGCCTGGAAGAAAAGACCGCCGAATTAAAAGAAAAGGCACAGGAAGCCAAACTGCTGTCCGAAACCATTGACGTTACCCTGCCGGGACAGGCCATTGAAATCGGCCACCAGCACCCACTGTCCATTGTTTTGGATGAAGTTAAGGAAATCTTCCTTGGCATGGGCTTTAACGTTGCCAGTGGTCCGGAAGTAGAATGGGACTACTACAACTTTGAAGCACTGAACATTCCGGCAGACCACCCTGCCAGAGACACCCAGGATACCTTTTATATTACCCAGAAAATGCTGCTGCGGACCCAGACCTCCGGCTGCCAGATCCGTTACATGGAAGAAAACCAGCCACCGTTCCGCATGATTGCACCGGGCCGTGTTTACCGCAGTGACGCCGTAGACGCCACCCACTCTCCTATCTTCCATCAGATTGAAGGTATGGTAGTAGACAAGGGCATTACCATGGGAGATCTGAAAGGCACCTTGGAAACTTTTGCCAAAAAGCTGTACGGCGAAAACACCCGCATTCGTCTTCGTCCACACCATTTCCCATTTACTGAACCGTCCTGTGAAATTGACATTTCCTGCTTCAAGTGTGGCGGCAAAGGCTGCCCCATGTGCAAGAATGAAGGATGGATTGAAATCCTCGGCGGCGGCATGGTTCACCCGAAGGTACTCCGCAACGGCGGCATTGACCCGGATCAGTACAGCGGCTTTGCCTTCGGCATCGGACTGGAACGTATTGTTATGTTCCGCTTTGGCTTAGATGACATGCGTATGCTTTATGAAAATGACATGCGCTTCTTGGAACAGTTTTAAAGGAGGCGAAGAAAATGGATTTATCAAAAAGATGGTTACAGGATTATGTTGATCTGGAGGTAGATGACCACGACTTCGCCGAGGCTATTACCCTTTCCGGTTCCAAAGTAGAATCCTATCAAGCAGAAGGCGCCGAGCTCTCCAACATTGTAGTCGGCCGCGTAGAAGAAATTGTCCACCACCCCAACGCTGACACCCTTTGGGTTTGCCAGATGAATGTGGGACAGGAAAAGAATATTCAGATTGTTACCAGCGCACAAAATCTTTCCGTTGGAGACTATGTTCCATGTGCCCTGCACAACTCCACCGTTGCCGGCGGTCATCACATTACCAAAGGCAAAATGCGCGGTGAAGTTTCCGAAGGCATGATGTGCTCTGTTGCCGAACTGGGCCTGACCGTTCATGATTTCCCGTATGCCATTGAAGATGGCATCTTCATCCTTGGAGATGACTGCAAAAAAGAACTTGGCATGGATATCCGCGAATCCATCGGTCTGACGGACACCATCACTGAATTTGAAATTACCTCTAACCGGCCGGATTGCCTTTCCGTTATCGGTCTGGCCAGAGAAGCTGCCGCCACCTATCAGCTGCCGCTTCACGTTTCGGAGCCGGTAGTAAAGCCAGGCCACGGAGATGTCAACAGCTTCTTAAAAGTAGACATTGAAGTACCGGAAACCTGCTATCGTTACAGCGGTGCTGTTGTAGAAAATGTCCGTGTTGCCCCGTCCCCACTGTGGATGCGGGAACGGCTGCGCGCTTCCGGCGTCAGACCTATCAACAACATTGTAGACATTACTAACTTCGTTATGCTGGAATACGGCCAGCCAATGCACGCCTTTGACCTTCGCTTCCTGGAAGGCAACCATGTTATTGTACGCAACGCCAAAGCCGGTGAAACCATCACCACCCTGGACGGCGTAGAACGGGAACTGAAAGAAAGCATCATGGTCATTGCCGACGAAAAGAAGCCGGTTGCCGTTGCCGGTGTCATGGGCGGAGAATACTCCGGCATCATGGATGACACCAGCACCATTGTCTTTGAATCCGCCTGCTTCAACGGCCCATCTGTCCGCAGAGCCGCCAAAGCACTTGGCATGCGTACCGAAGCTTCTGCCCGTTACGAAAAGGAATTAAACCCGGACAGCTGTGACACCTGTTTACGCCGTGCGCTGGAATTGGTACAGGCACTGGATGCAGGCGATGTAGTCAACGGCACCGTGGACGTATACGCCAATCCAAAGGAACAGGTTACCCTGCCTTTCGATCCAGAGTGGACCAACCGGTTCATCGGTATCAACCTTTCCGCAGACGAACAGAAAGCCATCCTGGAACGTATTGGCTTTGAAATTAAAGACGGCACCATTTATGTTCCGTCTTTCCGTATTGATATTGCTTCCCAGGCAGATATTTCGGAAGAAATTGCCCGCTTCTATGGTTACAACAACATTCCGGACAGCGAAATGCGTGGTGTAGCTGAAGCAGGCTTAACAGACCGTCAGAAATTCAATCGCCTGGTAGAACAAACCGTCAGAGGAGCCGGCCTGTCCGAAATCCAGACCTTCTCCTTCATGAGCCCGAAGAGCTATGACAAAATCCGCCTTCCGCAAGACTCCAAACTGCGGAACAGCATTGTCATCAGCAACCCGCTTGGCGAAGACACCAGCGTTATGCGCACCACCTCTATCCCAACCATGATGGAAGTGCTGGCGCGGAACTACAACAACAGAAATGAAAAGGCCTGTCTGTACGAGCTTTCCAC
>CAVCCW010000046.1:0-8769 GCA_963600825.1 Bacteroidaceae bacterium
CACAAGAGCTGTACGAAGGTGTCAACATTCAGGGCAAGCAGATTGGTTTGATTACTTACATGAGAACGGACTCTCTCCGGATTTCCGAAGAAGCCCGTGCCGCCGCCGCTGACTATATTAAAACTACCTACGGCCCGGAATATCTGCCGGAAAAGCCACGGTATTTCAAGTCCAGAAACAACGCACAGGATGCTCACGAAGCCATTCGTCCAACAGACATTACCCTGACGCCGGATGACGTCAGAGGCTCTTTAACTTCGGATCAGTACAAGCTGTATAAGCTGATTTGGCAGCGTTTCTTAGCTTGCATGATGGCAGTCTGTGTTCAGAACACCCTGAAAGTGGAAATTAAGGCGGAAAAAGACGGCACCGAAGGCTTCTGCCTGTTTTCTGCCAGCGGATACAGCGTCAAGTTTGATGGTTTTACCCGTCTGTATGACCTGGACGAAGAAAAAGCCGGCTCCGTTCTGCCGGATTTGAAGGTAGGAGACCAAGTAAAGCCGAAGGAATTACTGGGGAACCAGCACTTCACACAGCCACCGGCCCGTTACACGGAAGCTTCTTTGGTTAAGGCACTGGAAGAAAACGGAATTGGCCGTCCATCCACCTATGCCTCCATTATTTCTACGGTTTTAAGCCGGGAATATATTGTGCGAGACGGCAAAACGCTGAAACCCACGGAACTGGGTCAGGCAGTTACCAAGCTTTTGGAAAAGGAATTCCCCAAATTTGTAAATACCAAATTTACCGCTTCCATGGAAGCTTCTTTGGATGAAATTGCAGACGGCAAAGCCGAATACATTGAACTGCTGCAAAGCTTTTATGATGATCTGGAAGCCACGCTGAAAAAAGCCAAAGCGGACATGGACGGACAGAAGATTGAACTGGAGTCGGACAAAACCGACATTCCCTGTGAAAAGTGTGGCCGCATGATGGTCATTAAGACCGGTCGCTACGGACGGTTCTTGGCTTGCCCGGGTTACCCGGAATGTAAGAATACCAAGCCGTTGATTGTAGAAACGGCAGCAACCTGCCCGAAGTGTGGCGGAAAAGTCATTCAAAGAAAGTCCAGAAAGGGATACGTTTTCTACGGGTGCAACAATTATCCAAACTGTGATTTCAGCACCTGGGATATTCCGACGGAGGATAAATGTCCGCAATGCGGCTCCAGTCTGTTCAAACAGAAAGGCAGCCTGGTTTGCCTGAAAGAAGGCTGCGGCTATGAACAGGCCGTACAAAGAAAGAGGAAGACAAAGAATGCAGACGCGGAAACAACCGACAGCGCAGAATAAAGCCATTGTCATAGGAGCGGGATTTGCCGGAACGGAGGCTGCCATGCAGCTGGCCCGGGCCGGAGTGGAAACGCATCTGTATGAAATGAAGCCGGTCAAATTTTCTCCGGCCCATCAGAAAGAGACCTTTGCGGAACTCATTTGTTCCAATTCCTTCAAAGCTGCCCGCGTGGAAAGCGCGGCCGGGCTGATGAAGGAAGAAATGAGCCGCCTGCAGTCTCTTTGTGTGTCCTGCGCTAAGGCCACCGCCGTTCCGGCAGGAGGATCCCTGTCGGTTAACAGAGACCAGTTTTCGGAACTGGTAACCGAAAAAATTCTGGCGGAGCCAAACATTGTTGTGCATCGGGAAGAAGTTACCGCCCTGCCAAAACCGGGCGTGGATGCAGACGTGGTTATTGTTGCCGCCGGTCCGCTAGCTTCGGAAGCCCTTTCCAAGGACATCCAGGCGCTTTGCGGAGAAGGCCTGCATTTTTATGATGCCGTTGCCCCCATTGTCAGCGGAGACAGCATAGACCGGACCAAGGCCTTTGCCCAGTCCAGATATGACCGGGGCGGAGATGAAGACTACCTGAACTGCCCCATGAACAAAGAGGAGTACGAAGCTTTTTATCAGGCGTTAATTACCGCCGAAAGTGCACCACTTCATTCTTTTGACAAGCGAAAAGACGTTTATGAAGGCTGTATGCCTATTGAAGTTATGGCCTCCCGTGGTCCGGATACCATGCGATTTGGCCCTTTAAAACCGGTCGGTCTGCGGGATCCGCGGACCGGACACCGGCCCTGGGCTGTTTTACAGCTTCGGAAGGAAACCAAGGAAGGCAGTATGTATAATTTGGTTGGGTTCCAGACCAACCTGAAGTTTGGGGAACAGAAACGGGTCTTTTCCATGATTCCGGGGTTGGAACAGGCAGAATTTTTGCGATATGGTGTTATGCATCGCAATACCTATTTACAATCCCCTCAGCTGTTGGGTCCGGACTTCCAGTTCCGTACACAAAAAGGGCTCTTCTTTGCCGGACAGATTACCGGTGTGGAAGGGTATATGGAATCCGCCATGTCCGGCATCCTGGCCGGCATCAATGCGGTCCGCTTTTTGCAACAGAAACCGGCCTTTATTTTGCCGGATTACACCATGATGGGCGCGCTCAGCGCCTACATCAGCAATCCGGCCGTTACGGATTTTCAGCCGATGGGCGCCAACTTTGGCGTTTTACCGCCGCTGGAAAATCCGCCAAGACAGAAGAAAGAACGGTACGGCCAGTATGCCGCCCGCTCTCTTGCTTATTTTGATACCTTACAGGAGGTGTAAGAGAATGAAAATCATTGTAGACGCATTCGGCGGAGACAACGCTCCGTTGGAAATTCTGAAGGGCTCTTTGGAAGCCAAAGACGCTTTTGGTGTGGATATTCTCTTCTGCGGTGACAAAGAGGCTATTCAGGCCTGCGCCGCTGAAAATAATCTCGACATCAGTGGCGTGGAAATTAAGGATGCGGACGGATTCATTCCGGTAGAAGAAGATCCCATGAAAATCCGGCATCAGTACAAGAACTGCTCTTTGGCGGTAGCCCTTCGCGCCTTGAAAGATGGAGAAGGAGACGCTGTTGTTAGCGCCGGTTCCACCGGAGCGGTGGTAGTTGGCGCCACCCTGTTCCTGAAGCGCATTAAAGGTGCCAAACCGGCACTGGGCGTTATTATGCCGCACAACGAAGGCAACTTTATGATGATTGATGGCGGCGGCAACACCAAGGTTACGCCGGATGCTTTGCATCAGTTTGCTATGATGGGCAGCATTTACATGGAAAAAGTAATGGGAATTGCTAACCCGCGGGTCGGACTTGCCAATATTGGCACCGAGCCAAACAAAGGAACCGAGTTGCAGGTAGAAGCCTACAAAATTATGAAAAACGCCACGGAATACAACTTCATTGGCAATGCTGAAGTGCGGGATATTCCGTTCGGTGGCGTAGAGGTTGTAGTTGCCGACGGTTTTACCGGTAACATCTTCCTGAAAACCTATGAAGGCGTTGCCATGATGTTACTGAAAAACATCAAAAACATCTTTATGAAAAACACGCTGTCCAAGTTGTCTTATCTTGGTGTAAAAAGCGGTGTTGGCGAATTAAAAGGGAAACTGGACTACAACGCGGTTGGCGGTGCCCCATTGATTGGTGTACAGAAGCCGGTTATTAAAGCCCATGGTTCTTCCAAGGCAGAAACCTTTAAGAATGCCATTCGCCAGGCCATTTCTTATGCAGATTCCGGCGCCATTCAGGCTATTTCTGACAATTTGCCGAAGCGGGATGCGGAGGAAGCGGCTCATGAATAAGGAAATTAGTGAAAGCAGAGTAGAAGAGCTGCATCGCTTTGAACAAAATCTGGGATATACCTACAAGGACTTGGAACTTCTGGATACCGCGCTGACCCACTCTTCCTATGCCAATGAAAAAGGCCGCAATTGCAAATACAATGAACGATTGGAATTCCTTGGGGATTCTGTCCTTGGCTTTATTACCGCGGACTCCTTTTTCCATAATTACCGGGACATGCCGGAAGGACGCCTGAGCAAGCTACGGGCTTCCACCGTTTGCGAAGAATCTCTGCAGGAGTTTTCCAGACAGCTGGATTTGGGAGATTACCTGCTTCTTGGAAAAGGGGAACTGAAAAGTGGCGGACGGGACCGCGCGTCTATTCTGGCCGATGCCTTTGAGGCTGTCATTGCCAGTATTTACCTGGACGGCGGACTGGAACCGGCGCGGACGTTTGTCCTGCGCTTCGTGCAGACCGCCGTGGATACGCACACGGTCTCCTTCAAGGATTACAAGACCATGCTGCAGGAAATTATCCAAAAAAATCCGGAAGAACAGTTGACCTACGTTCACGTTGGGGAGACCGGACCGGACCACGACAAACGCTTTCACGCGGAAGTCCATTTGAACTCCAATGTCATTGGCAAAGGCACCGGCCGCAGCAAGAAGCAGGCCGAACAGGCCGCCGCCAAAGAAGCCCTGGAATTGATGGGCTTGGACGGATAATAATATGATATAATAAGCAAACACTTTGATTCGGAAAAAGGTAGGGGACCACATGGTTTTAACAGCACTGGAAATGCAGGGGTTTAAGTCCTTCCCTGACAAGACCGTGTTACGGTTTGACAAGGGAATGACGGCGGTCGTAGGACCGAATGGCTCCGGCAAAAGTAACATCTCCGATGCGGTCCGCTGGGTTTTGGGGGAACAGTCCACCAAAAACCTGCGCGGCGCCAAGATGGAAGATGTTATTTTCAGCGGAACCGATTCCCGCCGTGCACTTGGCTATGCAGAAGTTACCCTGCGTCTGGACAACAAAGACCGCTCCCTGAAGAAGGATTCGGATGAAGTGTCTGTTACCAGACGGTATTATCGTTCCGGAGAAAGTGAATACAAAATTAATGGGGAAGCGGCTCGCCTGCGGGACATCAACGAACTGTTTATGGACACGGGTCTTGGCCGGGACGGTTATTCCATTGTCAGCCAGGGTAAGGTTGCCGACATGGTCTCCGCCAAGTCCAGCCAGCGAAGAGACATGCTGGAAGAAGCTGCCGGTATTTCCCATTTCCGTTACCGCCGCACAGATGCTCTTCGTCGCTTAAGCCAGGCGGAAGACAACCTGGTGCGTTTGCGGGACATTCTGGCAGAACTGGAATCCCGGGTTGGTCCTTTAAAGACCCAGAGTGAAAAGGCCCAAAAATTCCTGTTGCTGGCAGAAGAAAAGAAGCAGGTGGAAATCAGCCTGTGGTTATATAACATTGATCATTTAAAAAGCAAACTGAAGGAGCAGGAGCACAAAGTAGACCTGGCCTCCCATCAGTACAATGAAGCCGAAGCGGCATTAACGCAGATTGAAGAAAGAATTGAATCTGCTCTGGACCGCTCCAGAGCCCTGACGCTGCAAATTGAAGAAATTCGCAATTCCTTAGGCTCCCAGGAAGAAAAAGCGGCCGATTTGAATTCCAAAATTGCCGTTCATGAAAATACCATTCAGTTAAACAATCAGTCCGTAGAGCGGGTACGCCGGGACATGGAAACTGCCGCATCCGAACGGGACGAAGTAGAACAGACGGTACAGGCATTGCGCGCTGCCGTGGAAGAACTGACCCGCCAGGAAGCAGAAAAGCAGGCGCAGCAGGAAGCACTGAAACAGAAGTCAGAGACCCTTGCTGCAGAAAACACCAAACACGGAGACCGCAGCGCAGAGCTTTCCAGGCAAATCCAGGATTTGTCGGATCAGCTGGCTGCCACGCGGATCCGGAAAAGTTCTGCTAGGGCTGGTTTGGAAGAACTGACCACCAGAGCGGCAGATTCCGATGCTTCTGAAAAGGAACGTCGTTCCCTGCTGGAAGAGCTTTCCAATGCCAGAGACGCAGCGCAGCAACGGCTGACCGCTGCAGAAGAAGCCGTAACGGAATTGTCTAATGCCATTCAGGGATATGAACTACGGGCCAAAACCCGCTCTGAAAAAGCGGAAACCCGCCGGGCCGAATGGGAAACCATCCGCCGGGAAGCCCAGCAAACCGAAGATAAACTTCGGCTGTTGGAAGACATGGAAAAGAACATGGAAGGGTATCAGGGTTCCGTAAAAGCAGTGGTAAGAGAAGCCAAGCGCGGCACGCTGCGCGGTGTTCATGGGCCGCTGTCCCAGTTAATCTCGGTTCCGGATCAATATGCCCTTGCCATTGAAACGGCACTGGGTGCCGCCATCCAGAACGTGGTGGTAGATTCCGAAGCGGATGCCAAAAAAGCCATTTCCTTTTTAAAGGAAAGTAAAGGCGGCCGTGCTACCTTTTTACCAATCTCTGCCATTCGCAGTCACCCGTTGCAGGAATCCGGTCTGGATGATTGTTACGGCTATGTGGATTTGGCGTCAAACCTGGTAAAGACGGACGCCAAATATACAGAAATTATTAAGGCACAGCTGTGCCGTACCGTTGTGGCGGAAGACATGGACAGTGCCATTGCCATGGGCCGGAAGTATAAAAACCGGTTCCGGATTGTAACCTTAGACGGACAGCTGATCAATGCCGGCGGTTCCATGACCGGCGGGTCCCGCGTCCGCAACGCCGGAATGTTGTCTCGGAGTGGGGAAACAGAACGGCTGAAAGCCGCGCTGGCCGACCTGCAACAGAAGCAGGCTGCGGCAGAGCAGCAATACCGCCAGGCCGCCGAAGAGGCTTCCAAGGCCCTGGCCGAAAAGGAAGCCACGGCCGCGGATTTAATAACGGCCAACGAAGAAAAAGTACACGCCGAAAGTGCCTTTACGCTGACGGCGGGACAATATACCAGCGTAGCGGACGCCCTGTCCGACCTGCTGGAAGAACAGAAAACCAATGAACAGCGCAGCACCGGATTCCGGAAAGATATTGCGCAGGCCGAACAGGATGAAGAACGCCTGCAAAAAGAAATCCAGGCATTATCTGCAGACCTGCAGGCTGCAGACGCGTCTGCTGGCGCTGTTTTGGAACAGCAAAATGAACTGCATCAGCAGGCCGTTCAACTTGGCCTGGAACTGCTCAGTTTGCAAAAGGACCGCGAAGCTAAGACTGACACCATTTCCCGTCTGACAGAAAACGGCTCCGGCCAGACGGAAAAAGAAGCGGCCCTGCAAAAAGAACTGGACACCTTCCTTGCTGCCAACCAAACCGCAGCAGAAGAAATCCAGCAGTATCAGCAGGCATTGGAAGAACTGAAAAACGCTGGGCAGGATGCACGGCAGAAAATGGACGCCCTGACCGTAGAGCGGGAAAGCTTCCAAGCAGAAGACAGCAAGCTCCGTTCCTTGGAACGCCAGAAAACAGAGGAAAAGGAACGCATCAGTGGCGAGCTGGCTCGCCTGGAAGAACGCAAAGTAACCATGCTCCGGGACTATGACGACACGGTCAACAAGTTGTTTGACGAATACCAGCTGACTCGCCGGGAAGCGGCAGAAGTTGCCGAGCCCGCAGAAGATCCGGTAGCCACCGGACGCAATCTGTCCGAATTGAAGGGCAAAATTAAAGCTCTTGGTTCCGTCAATGTCGGCGCCATTGAAGAATATAAGGAAGTATCGGAACGATACGAATTCATGAACGGCCAGATTCAGGATGTGGAAACGTCCAAAAAGGAACTGAACCAGCTGATTGACGAACTGACCGACAATATGGCACAACGGTTCCGGGAACAATTCCATCGCATTAATCGTGCGTTCGGTACCACCTTCACGGATTTGTTTGGCGGTGGTAAGGCAGAGCTGATCTTAGAAAATGAGTTGGACATTTTGGAATGCCCCATTCAGATTCAGGTACAGCCACCGGGCAAGAACGTACAAAACATAGATCTGCTTTCCGGCGGCGAAAAGGGCCTGGCAGCCATTGCCCTGCTCTGTGCCATCCTGAAAGTTACCCCGGCTCCCTTCTGCATTTTTGACGAAGTGGAAGCGGCGCTGGACGATGTCAACGTATCCCGTTTTGCACAATATGTGCGCGGCATGACGGAAAACACCCAGTTTATTCTGATTACCCATCGGCGCGGCACCATGGAAGAGGCCGACATCATGTACGGCATCACCATGGAAGAAGAAGGCGTATCCAAGCTGCTGGAATTGCGTACCGCAGAAATGGCTAACAAACTGGGCTTGGAAGCCTGATAAAAAGTTCGGAGGAAACACATGGGAATTTTCGGAAAAACCAACAGCGGAATGAAAAAGACCAGAGATAAGCTCAGCGCCAACCTGGACGCCGTTCTGGACTCCTTTGAAGAAGTCGGAGACGACCTGTTTGACGAACTGACAGAGCTTCTTGTAATGGGCGATGTAGGGGTTTACACCTCGGAAGCCATCATAGAACAAACCAAAAAGCTGGTCTCTGAACGAAACATCCGTGACCCGCAAGGGGTCCGTCAGGCCATGAAGGAAGTTGTGGCTGATATGTTGGGCAAAGACCAAACCATAGATTTTTTAACCAGCCCGGCTGTTATCCTGGTAATCGGAGTCAACGGTGTTGGAAAAACAACTACCATTGGTAAAATGGCTGCGTTCTTTAAGAGCCAGGGACAGAAAGTCATCCTGGGCGCAGCAGATACCTTCCGTGCAGCCGCTATAGATCAGTTACAAATCTGGGCTGAGCGGGCCGGAGTAGATTTGGTCAAGCATGCAGAAGGTGCCGATCCGGCTGCGGTTGTGTTTGATACCATTAACGCAGGTATTAACCGGAATGCAGATGTCATTATTATTGACACGGCAGGACGGATTCATAACAAAAAGAACCTGATGGATGAATTAAACAAGATTTTCCGCGTGATTGACCGGGAACTGCCGTATTCCGACCGGGAAATTTTCCTGGTACTGGATGCCACCACCGGCCAGAATGCCATTAGTCAGGCAAAAGAATTTATGAAGGTGGCTGATGTATCTGGTATTGTTCTGACCAAGCTGGATGGAACAGCCCGCGGCGGTGTTGTATTATCT
>CAVCCW010000047.1:0-8757 GCA_963600825.1 Bacteroidaceae bacterium
GCACTACTTTAGCCGGTGTCTGTTCCGCCGGAGCGGCAGCTTTTTCTGCCGGCTTTGCCGCAGCCTTCGGCTTTTCAGAAGCCATAGCAAAGTAGGCGTCAAAATTCGGCACTTCATGCTTCTTCGTGTAGTATTCAAACACCACATTCAGTTCGTCATTGGTCAGGGCCGTCATATGCTTTTTCGGGTCATCAAAGTATTTGGCCAGCAAGTCTACTACCTCTTTGCTTGGCTGGTCAAAATCCTTGGCAACCTCGTGTACTCTATATTTAATCTCCATTTATCTGTCCTCCTTCGAAAGAAGCTCATTGAGCTTTGCGGCAAAGCCGTCATCATTTACGGTAAATACAGCCGTCTTTTTTCCGACGTGTATTTCCAAGTCCTTCATGCTACAGTCCAACTCCGTCAGGGGAATGTTTCGTCCCTGATAACGGGTGGTTTCCCGGAACTCCTGTTTCAAACGGTCCGAGGCATCTGCAGTCAAATAGCAGGCTTTTGCTTTGCCTTTTGCAATTGACTCGAATGCAGCGTCATGGCCTCCGGAAAAGCGCCCGGCTTTCCGGCACAGACCCAATAGGTTAAAAAACTTAGGATCCATCTTTTTCCAGTTCGTCCTCCATTCGGTCAAAAATTTCAGCAGGGATCTGCATGGAAAATTCACGTTCAAAACGTCTGGCTTTTTGCGCTTTCCGAAGACATGCTACGTCATGACAGACGTAGGCTCCCCGGCCCGGCGCCTTCCCGGTCAGGTCCAGGGAAACTTCCCCTTCCGGACTGCGGACAACCCGCACCAGCGTTGGCTTCGGCTTCATTTCCATGCAACCGCAGCAACGTCTCATTGGAATCTTTTTTGCCATGCTTTCCCCTCCTTGTTTTCAGAATTAGTCTTCGTTCGAAGTTTCTGCTGCTTCTTCAACAGCTTCTTCCACAGCTTCTTCTGCCGGAGCTTCATAGAAGCCGCTTTCCGGATTAATGTCAATCTTCCAGCCGGTCAGCTTAGCGGCCAGTCTGGCATTCTGTCCTTTATTGCCAATGGCCAGGGACAATTGAGTATCCGGTACAATGACCTTGCAGGACTTTTCGTCTTCGTCCAGAATTTCCACACTGATAACGTCTGCCGGAGCCAACGCCGCAGAAACAAACTGTGCAGGGTCTTCGCTGTAGGGAACAATATCAATCTTTTCACCGTGAAGCAGATCTACTACTTTGCTGACACGAGCACCGCGCGGGCCAATGCAGGCGCCGACGGCATCTACATTTTCATCTGCGGAGTAAACGGCAATCTTGGTGCGAGAGCCGGCTTCGCGGGAAACTTCCTTAATTTCTACCGTACCGTCATAAATTTCCGGCACTTCGGTTTCAAACAAACGGCGAACCAGTCCCGGATGGGTTCTGGAAATCATGGCCTTCGGGCCCTTTTCCGTTTCTTTGACATCTACAATAAAGACCTTAATCAGGTCACCTTCGGACAGCTCTTCACCTGGGATCTGTTCCCCGTGTGGCAGAAGGGCTTCGCCACGGCCAATTTCCAGGGTAGCATTGCCGTTCATCGGGTTAATGCTTTGTACCTTGGCGGTAACAATTTCCTGATTGTGATTTTTGAATTCCTGCATAGTCTGTCCGCGTTCGGCTTCCCGAATGCCCTGACGAATAACGTGCTTTGCCGTTTGGGCGTCAATGCGGCCAAAGTTCTTGGTATCCAGCGGAATTTCAATAATATCTCCCGGTTTTGCGTTGCTCTTATACTGTTGTGCAGCGTCTACCAGGATGTCAGTGTCTTCATCGCTGATTTCTTCTACTACATTTTTCCGGAGAAATACATTCAGTTCCTTCTTATCCGGATCAATTTCGCAGAAAACAACGTCCTTGCCGTTGTACTTTCTACGTTCGGCAACAACAAGAGCGTTGGCAATCTTTTCATATAAAAATTCTGCCGGGATTCCCTTTTCAGCAGCCATTAGGCCTACTGCATCAAAAAATTCCTGATTCATACTTCTGGTTCTTCCTTTCCGTCGTCTTCAAAAGTGTCAAAGTCATCCAGTTTTACATAGGAGGCTTCTTTTTTAGAAAATACAAAGGTTTTTCCTGCGTCCGTCTGGATGGTGGCATTGCCATCCGTGTAGTCCAGCAGGGTTCCCTTAAATTCCCGTTCCCCGTCTAACGGGCGAATCAGCTTTACTTTGATTCTGTCACCGATAAACCGGGCAAAGTGTTCATCCCGGGTCAGCTGGCGTTCTGCTCCAGGAGAGCTGACTTCCAACGTGTAGGGAACGGATATGGGATCCGCTTCATCTAATGGGGCGTCAATGGCGTGGGTCATGTCTACGCAGTCGTCTATGCTTACCCCGCCTTCTTTATCAATAAAAATGCGCAGGTAGTGCTCAGCGCCTTCTTTTACAAAGCGAACGTCCCAGAGACTAAGTCCCAGTTCCTCCGCCAAAGGTTCTGCCAGAGCGCGCACAACAGAAACTACGTTTCCGCCCTTGTTCTTGTTTGCCATAGGCCAACTCCTTCATTTTCTTCAAAAAGAATGAAGAGCGGCCCGGCGGGTCACTCTTCATACCTTACTTTCTTAACTTACTATGGTATAGTAGCACGCAAGGTTCCGGAAAGCAAGGGTTAAATCTTATTCTACCGTAACCGATTTGGCCAGATTACGCGGTTTATCAATGTCACACTTTCTGGCTTTTGCGGTGTAATACCCAAGTAACTGCATGGGGATAACTTCCAGGGATGCCTGGAACAGCGGTTCCGTCTTCGGAACAAAGATGCATCTGTCTGCTACCGCCGGTACGATTTCGTTGCCTTCACAGGCAACACCCAGCACCTGCGCGCCTCTGGCCAATACTTCTTTAGCATTGGACACGGTCTTTTCTACCAGTCGTTCGCAGCAGCAAAGGGCAATAACGGAAGTACCGTTTTCAATCAGGGAAATGGTGCCGTGTTTCAGTTCACCACCGGCATAGGCTTCCGAGTGAATGTAGCTGACTTCCTTCAGCTTCAGGGAAGCTTCCATGGAAACGGCATAATCCAGGTTGCGGCCAATGAAATAAGCATGTTCCAGGAAAGCAAAAGACTGGCCGATTTCCTTAATTTTGTCTTCCTGTTCAAAGATCTTTTCTACCTGATCCGGTAATTTCTGCAACTTGGCAATATATTCCTGGGAAAGTGCTTCGGAAACGGTTCCGTTCCCCAGGCCCAGACGAATGGCCAGCAGGTACATCATGACCAGCTGTGTGCTGTAAGCCTTGGTGGTGGCAACCGAAATTTCCGGGCCGGCCCAGGTGTACAGAACATCATCGGATTCACTGGCAATGGAAGAGCCAACCACATTAACAATGCTCAGGGTTCTGGAACCATGCCGTTTGGCTTCCCGCAAGGCTTCCAGAGTATCTGCGGTTTCCCCGGACTGAGAGATAATAACCGTCAGGGTCTTATCATCCACAATGGGGTACCGATACCGGAATTCAGATGCAATGTCACACTCTACCGGAATGCGTGTCATCTGCTCAATGACATACTTTCCAATCATGCCAACATGATACGCAGAACCACAGCCAATAATATAAACCTTATTAAAGGAGCGAATCTGTTCGTCCGTCAGGTCCAGATCATCCAGCTTGATATGTCCGTCTGCCGTAATTCTTGGCGAGATAGTTTTCCGCAGGGCATCCGGCTGCTCTTTAATTTCCTTAATCATGAAATGTTCGTAGCCGCCCTTTTCTGCAGCGTCTACGTCCCAATCCACGTGGAACAGTTCTTTCTGAATGGGATTCCCGTTTTCATCAAAGAAAGATACGCTGTCTTTTTTGACAATGGCTAACTCGCCATCCTGCAGCTTATACATTTCTCTGGTGTACGCCAAAACAGCCGTAATGTCAGAAGCAATGAAATTGCCTTTGTCGGAAACCGCTACAATCAGCGGGCTGGATTTTTTGACGCAAATCAGCTGGTCCGGCATATCCTGATTCAGAATACCAAGCGAGTAAGAGCCCACCAGTTGCTTTGTGGTCTTCAAAACGGTTTCAAAGAAGTTGCCGTTGTCATTCTTGTCAAGGAGCATGGCAACAACTTCGGTATCGGTGTCACTATGGAAAACATAACCTTCTTTTTGCAGCTCTGCCTTCAGCTCCGCAAAGTTTTCAATGATACCGTTGTGCACAACTGCAAATTTGCGGCTGGCACTATAGTGCGGATGAGCGTTTTCATCTGAGGGTTCCCCGTGGGTAGCCCAACGCGTATGGCCAATACCAATGGTGCCCTTCGGCGTATGGGTCTTGACCATTTTATCTTCCAGGTTTTTGATTTTTCCTTTGGATTTGACAATGTCAATTTCACCGTCTTCCAAAACGGCAATGCCGGCGGAGTCATAACCGCGGTATTCCAGTTTTTCCAGACCATGAATTAAGAGTGGTGCTACATCCTGTTCACCGGTGTAACCAATAATTCCACACATAAGAAAGTCCTCCATAAATCATAGGATTGTTAGGGGTCTGCCGTAGCACAAAAGCGGTACTACATTGGTAAACATTTTAGCATGCACTACCTGTTCTTGCAATAAAAACAGCAAGGGGCTGCTTTGTAAAAAAGCCACTCTTCCAGGCGGCGAATACCGTAAGAAGAATGGCTTTTGAAATTAATATGCTTTTTAGTATGCTTTGCCCCAGAGCACCATGGTTCTGGCCGGTTTGCCGCAGCAGACACAAACGTCGGAAATGGCTTCCTGGTCAAAAGGAATGCAGCGGGATCCGGCGCCGGTCAGCTCCTTCACCTTGTCTTCACATTCCGGAGAGCCGCACCACATGGCACGGATGAAGCCGTCTCCCTTTTCTGTCAGGGCCTGATTGATTTCATCAATGGTCTTGCAACGGTACGTTTTGGCTTCCCGGTTGGCCAGGGCTTTTTCATACATGGCATCCCGTACGGCGCTCAGCTTCTGTTCCAGTTCCTCTTCCAGGTTATCTAAGGAAACGAAGGTCTTTTCACGGTTGACACGGTCTACCAGTACGCACTGGTTGTTTTCAATGTCCCGCGGGCCAAGTTCAAGCCGAACCGGAACGCCCTTCATTTCATATTCTGCAAACTTCCAACCGGCAGAGTTGTCAGAGTCATCCAGCTTGACACGGAAGCGTTGCTTCAGCCGTGCCTCCAGCTCTGCAGCTTTTTCCAGCACACCCGGCTTGTGGGCGGCAATCGGAATGATAACAACCTGGATAGGAGCAACGGCCGGCGGCAGAACCAGGCCGTTGTCGTCACCGTGGGTCATGATGATGGCACCAATGGTGCGGGTCGTCATGCCCCAGGATGTCTCAAAGGGGGCCTGCAGTTTATTTTCTTTATTGGTGAATTCAATACCGAAGGCCTTGGCAAAGCCGTCCCCAAAGTAATGGGACGTACCGGCCTGCAGCGCTTTGCCGTCATGCATCAGTGCTTCAATGGCGTACGTGGCTTCGGCGCCGGCAAACTTGTCACTTTCGGTCTTGGCTCCCTTTACAACCGGAATGGCCAGGTCCTTTTCATAAAAGTCCGCGTAAATATTCAACATGCGTTCGGTTTCTTCAATGGCCTCTTCTGCAGTTGCGTGAATGGTGTGGCCTTCCTGCCACAGGAATTCCCGGGACCGCAGGAACGGCCGTGTGGTCTTTTCCCAACGAACTACGCTAACCCACTGGTTGTAAAGGCAGGGAAGATCCCGCCAGGACTGAACCGTGTTGGCCCAGTGCTCACAGAACAGGGTTTCGGAAGTTGGGCGAACGCAAAGACGTTCTTCCAGCTTTTCATTCCCACCGTGGGTAACCCAGGCTACTTCCGGAGCAAATCCTTCAATATGATCCTTTTCCTTTTGTAACAGACTTTCCGGAATGAACATTGGCATATTTACATTCTGATGACCGGTAGCCTTAAAATAGCCATCCAGCAGTCCCATAATGTTTTCCCAGATTGCATAACCGTACGGACGAATAACCATACAGCCTTTGACACTGGTATAGCCGACCAACTGTGCTTTCTTAACAATGTCGGTATACCATTTGGCAAAGTCCACATCCATGGAAGTAATATCGTCTACCATCTTTTTCTGATTTGCCATAAGATGTTCTCTCCTGTTTCCTGTTTGTTACTTTATTTTGTTGCTTTATTACTTTAAAAGGTTGTTCTTTTTACAGCGCAAAAAGTATAGCGCAAAAAGGGACCCGCGTCAAACCAGCGAGTCCCTGTTTTATAAGGATTTTAGATGTTTGCTTCAATATAATTAACGGCATCGGCAATGGTGGTCATGTTTTCCAGAGCTTCGTCAGAAACTTCAATGGAAAATTCATCTTCAATTGCCATAACCAGGTCTACTACGTCCAGGCTGTCTGCGCCCAGGTCGTCCAACAGACGGGAGTCCATCTGAATGCTGTCCGGATCTAGGTCAAGCTGTTCTGCTAAAATGTCTCTTACTTTTTCAAATACCATAATTCATACCTTCTTCGGTGTTAATTTCTACCATTATTTATAAATAAAAAAAGCGCTTTGTCAATACGAAAAACGCAAGAAAACAAAAGAAACACAAAAGTTAAAAAAGCGTTGTTTGACAAAGTGAGTCACACTCTAAAAAGCAAAAAGACATAACAAAAAAGGACAAGCGAAAACCACCTGTCCTTTTGTTGTCTTTTTATCTTCAAACGTAAGGTGAAATTAGTCAGCCTTGCCGAGAAGTTTCATAACCTTATACAGGCCGCCTACAAAGTATTTGTAAGCCGGATCAAGAATGCAGGCTGGGATCGGATCCATCAGACCAAGATACCAGGTGTTCTTAATCTTGTAGTTTCTCTTCGGATGCTTAGCATAGATAGCATCCATAACGCCGTCAACCAAATACTTCTTGTCATGTGCAGAGGACATGGCAATGGTCATCAGCGGGCTAAGTACGGACAGAACTGGCTTGTAGTACTTGGTGGAAGCAAGAAGCTTTGCATAACCGGCATTTGCCTGGCCGTGCATACCGGTCTTGAAGGAGCCCGGCTGAATCTTGATTACCGGAATGTCTAAGAAGAGTAACTCGCGGCGAAGACCGATGGTATAACCTTCAACAGCCCACTTGGTAATAGCATACGGGCTGTTAAACGGCTGCGGCTGTTCCCAACCACATTCAGAAGAGAAGTTGATAACACGGGAGCCCTTGCTCAGGTACGGGAACAGAGCTTCGTTTACGCGAATCATACCCATAACGTTGATGTTGATCATTCTTTCCATGGTCTGGGTTGCGCCCGGTTCTACCAGGGAAGCCATGGTGTGGATACCGGCAGCGTTAACGATAACATCCAGATGATCTGTGTATTCGCCAACCTTGTCGGCAGCAGCCTTAACGGAATCTGTGTTAGAGATGTCAACGGCTACCGGAATAACCTTGTCACCGCACTTAGCAGCAAATTCCTTCAGTGCATCTTCAGCATAGTCTGCTGCAAATACAGTCCAGCCGCCGCGAGCCATGAGTTCTTCTACACAGGCACCGGCAAGGCCGCCGGCAGCGCCGGTAATAAATGCGTACTTCATTTTCATTTACCTCACTTTTCATAATTTTTTTTAAAATGGGTTGCTTTCATTTTCCCATAATGAACAAACAAACGCAACTATTTTAGAAAAAACAGCGGAGTTTGTCAAGAAAATAACAAATTGCGTGGCAGCGCGACAGCGCATTTTGCACCACGGCCTTGCCATTCCTACTCCCTTATTTCCACTTACCTAACCTTGTGATTCTGCTCCATGCAATTTCACTCCGGCAGTTCTGTTTCTTGCGGTTTTTCTCCTTGCAAATGCTCTCTCCTTACAAAGGCCGTCCCATATAAAACATCTTCTCGCAAAGGCACTTCCCGCAAAGCCGTTTTCCACAAAACTGCTTCTCACAAAGCTGCTTTCTTGCAAAACCACTTTCCCAAAAAGCTGCTTCCCGCAAGACCTCTTTCCACAAAGCTGCCTTCTTTCACAAGACCACTTCCCAAAGCAGTCAGCGGTTGAAAACTGTTTTTAGGCGGTGGAAACTCAGCCTTGTCCGTTTCTGCAGGATGTCAGCATATCTTTCATCTTTAAAAACCGCGTACCTATCCTCTTTTTTCTCCTTTTCCTCTGCGATTTACGCCATTTTTCGTTCCTTTCGCGCTTCCTTTGTTCTGCTTTTTCAAAAATGTAAAGGCACTTCCATTTACCCTGTGGAAAACCAGGTCAAAACCGCGGAAAAGCGTTTTTATCTTCGGTTTTAGAAATAGAAATTTCAGGAAACTTTCAGAAAACGTAAAGAGTTTTACTTGCCTTCCACCGAGTTTTCGACAATAATTCCAAATCAGAAAAACAATTTATTTTCCTAATATAGAAAATAAATTGCTCTATCGTTAAAAGTTTTCCTGTGGAAAACTCTGTCAAAAGCGTCAGCAACTTTACTCCTTCGCCCGGCGGAGCCACTTGGTTATGCTTTCCCACTGGTGACCTTACTGTAATTAAGGAAAAATGCATACTTTTTCTGCTCCAGAGGTCTTCTGGTATGCACTTTTCCAAGAAATTGCATACTCAATCCGCATTTCAGACCAAAAAGTATGCACTATTTTTCCCTGCCCGGCGGAGCTCCTTTTTTAGTCCCGTCGGAGCCCATTCTTCAGTAAAAAGGAAGTGCGCTCATTTCCAGTTGATAAGCCGAATCTGCGGCTTTTTGGCCAGGCAAATGCGCTCATTCTGTGTACTATACCTAGAAATGAGCGCATTCATTTTCTATATTGGAAAATA
>CAVCCW010000048.1:0-7966 GCA_963600825.1 Bacteroidaceae bacterium
TCGGGCTCATAACCCGGAGGTCGGGGGTTCAAATCCCTCCCCTGCACCCATGTAAGAATCGCATAGTTATGCGGTTCTTTTTTATTTTGTCTTGGTGGGAGTTCAACTAAAAAATCGGCATTTGGGTACATTTTGGGTACACTTGGGTACACTTGGCTGCCATTAGCATATTGAATTGATGTATTTACCCACAATCCGTATTTATCATTTCATCCAATTTTTGTGCAGCAGATCTGTCCACTTCCGGCAAAGCATGTCCATACACATCAAGTGTTATAGAAGCTTTATGCTTATTGCAATCCTAAAAAAGCCCATTTGTCATGGTGGAAGTTATTATTTTCGGCGTTTCACGCCCCTTTTCTACTAGTTTTTCTTCCTGTAGAAATCCTTTTTGTCATGGTGGAAGCAACAAAAGAGTCACGTCCACCTCCCTTTGGCTGCCATTTATGACGATTCTTTTCGGCAAAAAACATCCAAAAAGGGGCGCGGAGCAAAGCTATTTGCCTTCTCCACCCCGACTTCCAGTGCAAACAAGGATCTGGGTTTCCTATTCAGGGGAGGTGGAGCCCTTGTTTTACAGCCCACCACCCTCCATTCCAAAAGAAAATAGGGGTCCGCCAGGATTTGTGTTTTCTTCAATCTGCAGAATACACAAGAAAAGAAGAAAAAGGATGAGTATCCACTGAACATAGTCAAATACCCACCCCAAAAACACTAGTTGAAGATGCTATAAACGAGCAAAAAGGGTGGGTATCTGCAAAAAAGCAAGGAATAACCATCATAAAAGCATCCGTCTACGCTAAACGCTGGCAAGAAAAAGGGTGGGTATTGGCAAGAATCAGCCAAATACCCACCCTTTTCTTCAATTTCCAGCAGTAGAAAAAGCCCATTTAGGGGTGGGTATTGGCCGCTTTTCGACTAATGGTCACCCTTTTAGTGAAAGAATTTGCTGTACAAGACCTGTTTTAGGGGTGGGTATTTGCAGAATTTTGGCAAATACCCATCATAAAGAGCAGTAAACAACCTCTGAACCAGACACATAACAGATACCACTATAAAAAGGACCGCAAATGGGAAAAGTCCGTTCCATTTGCGGTCCGCAGATATTATTAAACTAGAGTAGCCCTTGTCCAAGAGGATGGTTTGGTGTGGTATGCCATAGGGAAGGGGTTTTCATTTAGGCTTTTCCCAGGAGGTCGACTTGGTGTGGTATACCACTGGAAGGCGCTTTTATTTAGGCTTTTCCCAGAAGGTCGACTTGGTGTGGTATACCACTGGAAGGCGCTTTCATTTAGGTTTTTCCCAAAAGGTCGACTTGGTGTGGTATGCCATAGGGAAGGGGTTTTCATTTAGGCTCCTTCATTTAGCCGCTTAGTCTTTATCCAGAAGGGTGACTTGCTGGACGGGGTCGGTCAGGGCTTCGCCTAAAAGGATTTCTGCTTGTTCCTGGAAGTTTTCGGCAGCGTCACTGACGAAGAATTGGCGGGTGCCGGGGTCGGCACTGTCCCGCTCCAAGTGTTCCGACTGCAAGGTTTCTTTTAAGCAGGCCGCTGCCGCTGTGCTGGAGCTAATTAAGGTCAGCTCCGGGAACAGGGAGGAAATAGCGTCTGCCAAAAGCGGATAATGGGTACAGCCCAAAACCAAAGTATCAATCCCCTGCTCTGCCAGTGGCTTCAGATAGTCTGCCAGGATCAGGTTGACTACCGGATTGCCGACCCGGTACTGGCCGTTTTCTACCAGTGGAACCAGCAGCGGGCAGGCCTTCATGAAAACCTGCGCATCCGGATTGTATCGGGCAATTGCCATTTGGTAGGCTTTGGTTTTTACGGTGGCATTTGTGGCAATGACCCCGATTTTTCCATTGCGTGTGGTTTTTGCGGCCTGCGCCGAGGCCGGTTCCACTACGCCGAAAACCGGCATATCCGGATAGGTTTCTACCACTTTTTCTTTGGCCACCGAGTCCGCCGTATTACAAGCAATGACCATTGCTTTTAAATCAAACTGCCGCAGAAATTCCACGTCTGCCAAAACGTATTCTGTAATTTGGGCTTTGGAGCGTGTTCCGTAGGGCACATGAGCCGTGTCGCCAAAATAAATGATGTTTTCCTTCGGCATGGTTTCTACAATGCTTTGCACTACGGTCATACCGCCAATACCAGAATCAAACACCCCTATGTAACTGTCTTTGCCCATCTTACTCTCCATCTTTCTGCGTTTGCTATTTTTCTTTTTCTTTTGCGATTTAGTTTTTCTTTACTATATGCAAGTTAAGCCTTCCCTATTTGTTTTCCATCAGTTAGTTTTCACATTATTACAGAGGCCAATTGTGTGGTGTGCTGTTTTTGAGCATGCTTTTCCAGGTTTTATAAAGCGTTGACCAGTTTCTTGAAGTGTTCGCCGCGTTCTTCAAAGCAGGAGTACTGGTCAAAGGAACTGGTGGTTGGACTAAGGAGGACGGTGTCACCGGGCTGGGCAAGCTCTACGGCTTTGGCCAGTGCGGCAGGCAGGTCTTCTACTACAATGCCGTCGGCACCGACGGTGTCATCTACCAGCCGCTTGCCGCAGACCCCAAAGCCGATGGCCTTCTTGACGCAGCCCATGTGGGCTTTGACGTCGTCCATGGCCAGACCTTTTTCAAAGCCGCCAAAGAGAAGGATGACGCCGCGGTCAAAAGCCTTCAATGCGGTAACGGTAGCATCGGTATTGGTACCCTTCGAGTCATTATAGAATTTTACGCCGTTCCATTCGCGGACAAATTCCATCCGGTGTTCCACACCATGGAAGGCTTCCACCGCGGCGCAAATGGTGTCTTTGTCCACGCCGGCAGCTCTGGCCATGGCCACGGCAACCATTACGTTCTGTAAATTGTGTTTGCCTACAATGTGGATTTTATCCAGCGGCAAAATGGGTTCTCCGGCCACGCAAACGTAGCCGTCTTTAACATAATCATCGGTATCCTGACGGTCCAGACTGAAGGTCTGTACCTTACAGGAAACCGGATATTTTTCTGTGTATTCCTTTACTAGTGGGTCATCTGCATTCAGGACAAACAGGTTATTATCCTTCATGTTACGGTACACTTCTGTCTTGGACTTATAGTAATTTTCCAGGCTGCCCATGAAATCTACGTGGTCCGGAGACAAATTGATGATGGTTGCCACTTCCGGACGGAACTGATCAATGTTGACCAGCTGGAAGTTGGATACTTCCAGGGCAATATAGTGTCCTTCTTCTTCTAACAGATTTTCCTTAAGGACGATCTCGCATAAAGGAATGCCAATGTTTCCGCAGAGATGAACTTTCTTACCATACGCTTTTTCCAAAATGTGGTACACCAGCGTGCTGGTTGTGGTCTTGCCATTGCTGCCGGTAATAGCAATATAATGCTGCGGCTTGGCCACCTGGAAGGCCAGTTCAATTTCCGTAATGACCGGAATGTTTTGGGCCTCTAAAGCCTGAATTTTATCCGAGCGATACGGAATGCCCGGGTTCTTGACGCACAGGTCATACGGCTGTTGGAACACGGCTAAGCTTTGGTCCACAACGGTAACGCCCAGCTCCTCCAGCTGCGGAAGCTCTGGCAGATCTTCCTTGTGTTTCTGTTCGGACAGGGTTACCGTGGCCCCAAGCTTAGTCAGCACCTTAATGGCGGCCATGCCGCTGCGGGCAAGGCCCATAACCAGTACGTGTTTTCCTTCTAAGTTCATCTTTTTTGCCTTCTTTTACTGCATGAATTTCAAAATAAATTGGAGTGTGTGTTTTGCGGTGGTTTGTAACTCGCCCCGGGTCAGGCCATGCCGTTTTCCAAGCGTTTCTAAAAGTGAGCTGTCGGCTTTGTAGGATCGGGCCAGGCGATTCATGTCTCCGGGCATCAGGACGTCTACTCCGGCACGCACGCGGTACGCGTTGTTTTTGAGCGATGGAAATTCCGGACTGTGCGCAGGTTTCATCCACCAATCAGTTATAACCAGGCCATCATAACCCCAGTCTTTGCGAAGGATGGTGGTAACCAGGTCATAGTTGTAATGGGACCAGACGCCGTTGACCTTGTTGTAAGAGGTCATGATGCAGAGCGGTCTGCCTTCCTTGACCGCAATTTCAAAATTGCGAAGGTACAGTTCCCGCAGGGCGCGTTCTCCAACAACGGAGTCATTATTGGCGCGATTGGTTTCCTGGTTGTTACAGCAAAAATGCTTTGGACAGGCGCTGACACCGTTGCGTTGGATACCGCGAATAACGGCGGCGGCCATGAATCCGGACAGCAGTGGATCTTCGGAGAAATATTCAAAGTTTCTGCCGCAGAGCGGATTTCGGTGCAGATTCATGCCCGGCGCCAAAAGCACGTCGGACCCGGCGGACACCATTTCTGCACCAAGCAGTTCATATAAGTCTGTGACTAAATCCAGGTTCCAGGTGCACGCCAGCGCAGTGCCGCACGGCAACAATGAGCTGAAGCGGTTCAGCCGGATGCCGGCTGGGCCGTCCGTAGTGGTAATGACCGGCACTTCCTTCTCTTGCAGAGACGGAAGGATGCCGCCAAACGTACCGGCGTTGCCGTCCGTGCCAAGCGGGCTGTGCATGAAACCGTGTCCGCGGGTCAGGGCTTCCAGTTCCTGGTTGCTGAGTTCTGCAACAAAGTCATCCAGAGTTGCCCTTTCCTCTTTGACGTCAGTCAGACGCAAATGGTTTTGTCCATTTGGCGGAAGTTCTTCCGGTAAGTGCTTTTCAATGCGGGCGCGTAAGTCCACGCCCGGAACAGCGGCCTGTTCACACTGCTTTTGAATGGTTTCTTCTTTCATAAAGACGGAACCATACAGTGTGTCATTAATCATGAAGCGATATTCGCCCTGCTCATAAAGGAATGCGTGCTTCCATTCGTCATAGGAAGCCATATAATCCAGTTTAGCGGTAACCAGTAAGTTTTGCCGATCTCCGGGCTGGAGTTCCTTCGTTTTGCCGAAGCCGACTAAAACGCGCTTCGGCTGTTTTAATCTGCCTTCCGGCGGAAGGCACCAAAGTTTGATGACTTCCTTGCCCGGATACCGTCCGGTGTTTATTACCCGCACCTGAACGGTAACTTTGTTTTCCCCTTCATTGTACGCAAGGCCTACCGGATTTACTTCAAAATCCGTGTAACTGAGACCGTACCCGAATGGATACAAAATCTGGTCTTCCCGGTATTTTTCAAAGTAGCGGTACCCAAGGAAGATACCTTCTTCATATTCATTTTTCAGCTTGTCTCCAAAGTGACTGCTGCTGGGATAATCCTGATAATTTCTGGCAATGGTGTCGGCCAATTTCCCGCACGGAGAAACCTTGCCGTACAACACGTCGGCAACGGCATTGCCGCTTTCCATACCGCCTTGCCACGCAAGCAGGATGGCATCCAACTTGTATTTGCCGGTCCAGGAAAAATCAATAATGTTGCCGATATTTAAAACTACTACGGTCTTGGCAAAGGCCGAAGAGACCGTCTGTAATAAGTTTTCTTCTTCGTTTGTTAAGTAATAACTGCCGGGCGTTAACGTATTTTCCCGGTCTTCTCCGGCCGCTCTGCCAAGAACCACAACGGCGGTATGGTTGCGTTCGGCAATGCCCTTGACCTGTGCCTTGTCCACCGGCATTTCCGGATGGGACATTGGCCAATGGCCCCAAAAGCCATGGTAAGCGGCGTGTTCTTCCGAGTGTGTCCACTCGTCATAAATCTGCGCCAGTCCCCGGTCATACAGCGCCCCGACATTTTTCAGGCCTTCCATTAAGTTGACCGTGTACGGCGGATGTACATCCCCGCCGCTTCCATAGCCAACATAAAACCAGTCCTGCTGACAACGGCCAAAAACGGCAACCGAGTCATCCTTATTCAGTGGTAAGGTGCCGTCATTCCGCAACAAAACGCAGGACTCCGCAGCAGCCTGTCTGACCAGCTCCGGCATACCGTCGGTAACGGAGCGCGGTCCCAGTGCCAAACTTTCGTCCTGGGACAGGCCGGAACCAGCCACCTTATTGATTACTTTTTGAAGCTGCTGCTCCGCCAATCGTTTCAGATTTTTCATTCCGGCACCTTCCTTCTGTTTTGCGCCAAATTATGCTGTTTTCATTATAGTATATTTGCAAATAAAAAAATAGAAGTTGCCAAAAGCATATTGAGCCTGCCGCAGACCACTTGTCTGCGGCAGGCCCTATTTCTTTTTTTGAATTAGCGAATGTTGCCAACGGTTCTTGGGAACAGGATAACGTCCCGGATATTTTCCATACCGGTGCAGTACATAACCATGCGTTCAAAGCCAAGACCGAAGCCACTGTGCGGTACAGAACCATAACGACGCAGATCCAGATAATCTGAATACGCATCCAGATCCATGCCGCGTATCTTCATGGCTTCTACCAGCTTGTCATAATCTGCTTCTCTTTCGGAGCAGCCGATGATTTCCCCGACGCCCGGAACCAGAAGGTCCGTGGCAGCAACGGTCTTGCCGTCCGGATTCTGCTTCATGTAGAAGGATTTAATTTCCTTCGGGTAGTTGGTAACAAAGACCGGCTTATTAAACACCTGTTCGGTGATGTAGCGTTCATGCTCTGTGCCAAGGTCAATGCCCCATTCTACCGGAATCTTGAATTCCACATCTGCTTTTTTCAGCAGTTCAATGGCATCCGTATAATCCAGAATCTGGAAGTCATTGTTGACCACGTTGTGCAGCTTTTCTTTTAAGCCCGGCGCCACGCGCTTATCAAAGAAGTCCATTTCCTGCGGGCAGCGTTCCAGCACAGCGTTAATCAGGAATTTAATCATTTCTTCTGCAATGGCAATAATGTCCGGTAGCTCTGCAAAAGCCACTTCCGGCTCTACATGCCAGAACTCTGCCACGTGGCGCTGGGTGTTGGACTTTTCGGCCCGGAAGGACGGCCCAAAGGTATAAATCCGGCCAAGTGCAGTAGCAGCCATTTCTCCTTCCAACTGGCCGGATACCGAAAGGCCGGCCTTCTTGCCGAAGAAGTCCGCAGCATAGTAATCCTCTGCAGTTTCATACTTCTTTTCGGCATCATAGCCAATGGTGGTAACCTGGAACATTTCTCCGGCGCCTTCACAGTCAGAGCCGGTAATCAGCGGGCTGTTAATGTAAACATAGCCGTTGCTCTGGAAATATTCGTGTACGGCGGCGGCCAGTACGGATCTGACACGGAATACGGCGTTGAAGGTATTCGTACGAACGCGGAGGTGTGGCATAGTACGCAGGTATTCCAGTGTGTGCCGCTTTTTCTGCAGCGGATATTCCGGCGGGCAGGTTCCCAGAATTTCAATAGCTTTGGCGTTAATTTCTACGCCGCCGTCTTTGGCAACGGCAGACGGCACCACGGTACCGGTAACGCAAACCGCTGCGCCCAGCTTCATGGCCTCTGCCAGGGAAGCGGCGTCATTGAATTCTTCCTTATCAATAACCACCTGAATATGTTTAAAGCAGGTGCCGTCATTCAGCTCCATGAAGGCCATGGTTTTGGAATCCCGGCTGGTGCGGACCCATCCGCAAACCGTAACTTCCTGCTGCAGGAATGAGGCATCTGCCAGAACGTCCTTAATGTCAATGTGTTTCATACGAATTCCTCCTTTGTGCCTATGTAGTTTACCATAAGTATGGGAAATTTCAAAGAGTTGTAATATAATGAACGACAGAAACGGAGGGACCTTCATGGAGCAGGAAAAATATCAGAAACTCCTCCAGATTCTGAAGAGTTACAAAAAAGTTGCCGTTGCCTTTTCCGGCGGAGTAGACTCCACGCTTTTATTGGCCGCCGTCAAAGAAGCCGTTGGAGAAAACTGCATTGCCATTACGGCAGTTTCTGAATTAAATCCCCACTGGGAAACAGAAGAAGCAGACAGCTTCTGCAAGGACTGGGGAATCCGGCACGTCGTCGTGCAAGCCAAGCCGCTGTCGCTTCCGGCCATTGCATCCAACCCGAAAGACCGTTG
>CAVCCW010000049.1:0-7847 GCA_963600825.1 Bacteroidaceae bacterium
GCTGAAAAAGTATGCATTGTTTTTCTTCGCCCGGCGGAGCCCCTTATTTAGAAAATGGAAAGTGCATACTTTTTCCCTTCCAACGCCCCTTTGGTATGCACTTTGCAAAGGAAATGCATACCAGATCCTTGTTTTAGCTGAAAAAGTATGCATTGTTTTTCTTCGCCCGGCGGAGCCCCTTATTTAGAAAAAGAATATTGCTCTTTAATCACTGCTATTTTCCGAATTGAAAAATAGCAAAAGTGGGCTATACAGAGCTTTCTGATTACAAGTAAAAAATCAAAATAAAACGCCTGCAGGAGCAATGCTCTTGCAGGCGTTTCTGTTTGCCAAGCCAATGTCTGTGCAGGAATAAAAGGATGGCCCCACAAAATGAAGATTGAATTAATGAAAACTGAAATTTTGGCGGCATTCGTTCAGTAATGTTTTAGTAATAACTTACTGCTTATTCAACTTCAATCTCTTTAATGTTGAATTCATTGCCCTTGAGCAGGTACGTGTTTTCGCTGCCACAGTGCGGGCAAATTTTTGCGTACTTTACTGTGGGATATGTCTGCTGACAATCTTCACAGTAGGTAACAGCGGGTAAGGTTTCTACCACTAATTCCGCACCATTGAACAATGGGCGCTTTGCAGCAGCCCATTGCCAACAGTTTTCCAAATAGGAAGGGATTACCGTGGAGACCTCGCCCAATTCCAGAACCACTTTGCGGATGTGTTCCACCTGATTTTCAGCGGCCACTTTTTCCAAATGGTCCATGATGGTAAAGGTAACACCTAATTCGTGCATAAAGGCCTCCTATGGAAATCAATTATTTATTCTTGCGGAACTTCACCTTAATGGACTGCTTTGCCATGTTCGGAAGAATGTACTTCAGCTTTTCTTCGGAAGTACGCATGGTGGAGCAACCTGGGAGATCACGATGCAGATGGATGGCATCAAATACGCACTTGGTGGTACAGATACCGCAGCCAATGCACTTGTTCGGGTCAACAACGGATGCGCCGCAAGACAGACAACGGGAAGTTTCGGTCTTAACCTGTTCTTCGGTCAGGCTACGGGACAAATCACGGAAGGTTCTGGCCTGATCTTCGGCAGAAGCGTGATTCGGGATCTGACGCTTGGAAGTGTCATAAGCACCGTAAGAAATGTTGTTCTTATCCAGTTCAACAAAGTCACGGCGGTTACGGCCAATGGTAAGGGTGCAGTTTTCATGTACATAGCGATGCAGGGAAATAGCACCTTCGCGGCCGGCTGCAATAGCATCAATGGCAAATTTCGGTCCGGTGTAAATGTCACCACCGACAAAGACGTCCGGTTCAGAAGTCTGATAGGTCAGCTTGTTGGCCAATGCAATGCCGTTCGGACGACATTCTACATTGAGGCCATCCAGCAGGCCGCCCCAGGCAGCCGCCTGACCAACAGAGAAGATGACATGTCTGCACGGTACGGTTACCGTGTCATTTTCGTCATACTTCGGTGCAAATCTGTGCTGGTCGTCAAATACGGACAGGCACTTCATGAAGACTACGCCGGTAACCTTGCCGTTTTCGGAAAGAACTTCCTTCGGGCCCCAGCCGCAGTTTACAGAAATGTTTTCTGCTTCTGCTTCGGCAATTTCTTCCACGCTGGCCGGCATTTCGGCACGCTGCTCCAGGCAGTACATGGAAATCTTATTGCCTGTACAGCGGCTGCTGACTCTGGCAGCGTCAATAGCTACGTTACCGCCGCCGACAACAACTACATCGCCGGAGAAGGAGAAGCTTTCCTTAGCCTGTGCTTCCCGCAGGAAGTCAACAGCAGCATAAGCGCCTTCTGCGTCCTGACCCGGGATACCAGGCTTTCTGCCGCCCTGGCAACCGATGGCAAAGTAGAAGCCCTTGTAGCCCTGCTTGCGCAGTTCTTCAATGGTAACGTCCTTACCAACTTCAACACCGCACTTGATTTCTACGCCAAGTTCGCGGATGATATCAATTTCTGCAGCAAGCAGATTCTTTTCCAGTTTAAAGGATGGGATGCCGTAACGGAGCATACCGCCCGGTTCTTCATTCTTTTCAAAGATGGTCGGCTTGTAACCGGTCAGTGCAAGATAGTAAGCACAGGACAGACCGGCAGGGCCGGCACCAACGATGGCAATCTTCTGGTCAAAGCCACCCTTCAGGGAAGGAACGGTTGCCTTCGGAACGTAGCGGGTTTCCTTGTTCATATCCAGTTCGGCGAGGAAGCGCTTAACGTCGTCAATAGCAACAGCCTGGTCAATAGTGCCACGAGTACAAGCGTCTTCGCAGCGACGGTTACATACGTGACCGCAAACTGCCGGCAATGGGTTGTCCTTCTTAATCAGAGCAAGAGCGTCTTCATAACGGCCTTCCTTAGCAAGCTTCAGGTAACCCTGTACGGAAACGTGAGCCGGGCAAGCAGTCTTACAAGGTGCTGTACCGGTGTCATAGCAGTTGATGCGGTTGGTGTCACGATAGTTGTGAGACCACATGTGTTCGCCCCACGGCTGATCTGATGGCAGCGGAATGCGCGGATAGGTAACTTCGCAGCCTTCCTTGTCACACAACTTCTGGCCAAGCTTAACAGCACCGGCCGGGCAGGATTCAACGCACTTGCCGCAGGCAACGCAGTTGGACTTTTCTACCTTGGCAACATAGGCCGAGCGGGACATATTCGGAGTATTGAACAACTGGGACGTACGCAGTGCATAACATACGTTTACGTTACAGTTACAAATGGCAAAGATCTTGTTGGCACCGTCAATGTTGGTAATCTGATGAACAAAGCCGTTGTCTTCGGCCTGCTTCAGGATTTCCAGAGCTTCTGCTCTGTCAATGTAGCGGCCGTCTTTCTGGGTTTCTACAACGTAGTCAGCCATGTCGCCAACAGCAATACACCAACCGTCCGGGTCATCTGCGCAGCCTTCGCCGTGCGTCAGGCGGGAGCGGCGGCAGGAGCATGGGCTGGCAGCATATTTGCCGTCATACTTGTCAAGCCAGTGGGAGATGTGTTCCAGGTCAATGGATTCATTTTCCATTTCAATGGCTTTTTCTACCGGGATAACGTGCATGCCGATACCGGCGCCGCCTTCCGGAACGAACGGCGTAATGGCTTCCAGAGGAAGACGGGACATGTGTTCAAAGAAGATGCCCATTTCCGGATTGGATTCCAGAATATTCGGGTTCATGTTGAAGAATTCTGCGCAGCCCGGTACGTACATTGGCAGTACATACTGCTTTTCATGGGCTTCGTTTTCCCAGTTGTATTCCAGAAGACCTTTGCGGGCCATTTCTTCCAGCAGGGCTTCGCATTTTTCTTCCGGCAGGCCGGAAATTTCTACCATCTGCTTTAAGGTCTTCGGCTTACGAACACCGCCCATCTGTAAGGCAAGTTCTGCTTCTTCGTCCGTAATAACACCGGCAAGGCCCCAGTATTCCGGATCTTCTCTGGTAATCTTCTTCAGACCCAGTTTCTGTGGAATACGGTCGGTGATCATTTTGCCAAGCTTAGCAATGGGTTCACGGAACGGTTCGTTAGGGTCCGGGCTGAAATGCGGATATACATAATCCGGATACAGCTCTTTGTCTAATTCTTTAGCCATACATTTGCTCCTTTAGTGAATACACACAAACTTCTTTATTTATTGCTTACGCCTTCCAGTTTTGAACCTGGGTGCGCAGCCAATCGGTCCAGGCATCCATACCTTCGCCGGTTTTGGCACTGATTGGGAAGACTACTGCGTTCGGATTTCTCCGGGCGATGTACTCTTTTACTTTGTCCAGGTCAAAATCAAAATACGGCAGTACATCAATTTTATTAATGAGGACTGCGTTGCAGACCTGGAACATTAACGGATATTTCAGCGGTTTGTCGTGTCCTTCCGGAACGGAAAGGATCATGACATTTAAAGCGGCACCGGTGTCAAACTCTGCCGGGCAAACCAGGTTGCCGACGTTTTCCAGAATGGCAAGGTCCAGGTTGTCTGTTCCTAAGCCCTCTACACCCTGGCGCGTCATGTCGGCATCCAGGTGGCACATGCCACCGGTATGCAGCTGAATGGAGCGAGCGCCGGTTTCTGCAATGGTTTTAGCGTCTACGTCAGAGTCAATATCGGCCTCCATGACGCCAATGCGCAGATCATCTTTCAGGGCGTTAATGGTGCTGACCAGGGTGGTGGTTTTTCCGGACCCCGGAGAGGACATCAGGTTTAACAAAAAGACCCCCTGGTCCTTCATTTCCGCCCGCAGCTGATCTGCCTGCCGATCATTGTCGGCAAAGACGCTTTCCTTAATTTCTAAAATTCTTACTTCTTTTTCACTCATAGTTTAGACCGTTTCATTCCTTTCATGATAATGGTCATGACAACTGAAAAGCCATACTGACAAATGTTACCACCCGTTTTTGCAGTTGTCAATTATTTAACAGAGCTCTTTTTCGCTTTTTCACAGATGTATCAAAAGATTAGCTTGCGCTAATATTTCAGTCCTTCTTTTGGCACTGGTGTTCCCAGAAAAGGCAGGCGTACATCAGGTGCCGAGACGGACGCATGGCAATGCACAACCGGGACGGTCCGCCCGGCACTTTAATCTTCAGCAAGGCCTTCTTCGGGGTCAGATGATCCATGAATTTGGCGTTATCCTTAATGAAGGAAATCTTGTTGGGAAACGGCACATGAGAGCCGTACATTTTCTTATAACCCGCAGCTTTGACTTCCTTATAATAAGCGCGTTCCTGTGCTGCGTAGTCATGCAAGTTCAGCTCTGGATTAGTGAAAGCCCAGAAGCCCATGTTGCATGCATCGCCCGCAAAAATCAGCTTGTCATCCGGGTCTAGCAACGTAATGGAGCCCGGCGTATGTCCTGGGAAGTCTTTGACAATGAGCTTGTGGTTGCCGAGATCCAGTACATCGCCATCATGAAGCGGGTAATATTGCGTGGCGCCCGGTTTGGTCATCAGGGCTTTGTCCACTACTTTGCCAAGCAGGCGTTGCAGGTGCTTTTTGCCTTCCAGTTTGTCCAGAACGGCGGTGGAGATGTCATTGACCAGTTTGAAGTAACAGTCTTCGTCCGTAAAGGTCGGCAGATCCTTCTCCCCAATGAACACCGCGTCAAAGTGATGGTTTCCATTGGAGTGGTCCGGATGGAAGTGGGAGTTGACCACCATGACGTCCTCCCGCCCGGTCTTCTTTGCAATCTGCTTTTTCAGATTAAAGAAGTCCATGCCGGTGTCCATCAGGACGGTCTTGTCTGCGCCCTGAAAGACGAATTGCGAGGTAGTGTACTCGTTGTTGTTAAAAATCCAGTTGTTCAATTTTTTGTACTGATAAAGATTCATTTCCATTTCCCCTTGTGTTAATATAAGTACGAATCTGTCCGCTTTCATCATACCATAAATAAGCGTAAAATAGCGGAGAAAAAAAGGAGGCAATGTTTTTATGAAGATTCTTGTTATCAATGGACCGAATCTGAACATGCTCGGCATCCGGGAACCCTCCATTTACGGGGACAGCACCCTGGAAGATTTGGAAAACCGCATTCGGGAAAAATGTGCGGAAGACGACATCAAAGTATCGTTCTACCAATCCAATCACGAAGGCGATTTAATTGACAGAATTCAGGAAGCCTACGGCATTGCCGACGGCATCATCATTAACCCCGGCGGATATACGCACACTTCGGTGGCCATTCTGGACGCTTTAAAAGCCGTTGCCATCCCCACCATTGAAGTCCACATTTCTGATATTGACGCACGGGAGCCTTTCCGGGAGCACAGTTATATTTCCCTGGTGGCTAAAGCAACCATTAAAGGGCATGGTTTCCAAGGGTATCTGGAGGCGGTTGATCTGCTGAAGGAAATTGTGAAACAGTAAGCTGGTGCAACAAGTAACAAACCACAAAAATAAAAGGCCTGCACAGTTTTCAACTGTGCGGGCCTTGTTTTTGTTATCTGGCTGTTATACAGCGCAACGCTTAGATGCTGTACTGTTCCTTGAAGGCGTTGTACATATCCTTGAATTCTACGGATTCAGCCTTTACTTCATTAATATATTCGTGCTGGCTGTATTCTTCGTTTTCGGATTCAATAATGGCAACGGCAACGTTGGAGCAGTGGCCGCCGATTCGTTCCAGAGCGGTCAGCAGGTCAGAAAGGACAAAGCCGACAGCTACGTCTGCGTCTCCGTTCATCAGGCGTTTTACCTGACGGTTTCTGAGCTTATGAATCAGGTGGTCAATAACGTTACGCAGTGGTTCTACGGTTTCTGCCAGTTCCTGATCATTCTGTGCAAAGGCAGTGGTGGTTCTGTCCATCAGGTCCTCCACTGCGGTATACAGAACGTTCAGTTCCTTTTCGGAGCTTTCCGGGAACACGATGTCCTTTTCACTCTTTTCCTGGGAAACTTTAATTAAACTGCAAGCATAGTCACCAATTCTTTCAAAGTTGGAAATAGAGTGCAGCATCCGTGTGGTGCGCTTTACGTCCTTGTCAGACAGTTCCAACTTAGAGACTTTAACCAAGTAGGTCTGCAACTGGTCTTCATAATTGTCCAGTTGTTCTTCTGCTTCAGAAAGTTCACTTGCTACATCTTCATTGTAACCACTCATTAAACCAATTGCACTTTTTACAGATTGGCTGGTCAGCTGTGCCATATTGGTTGTTACCTGCACTGCACGGCGAACAGCAAAAGCCGGAATTTCAAAAAGGTGTTCGTCCAGAAGAGCAGTCTTCTTGGATCCTTCTCTGACAATAAGGCGAGCAAGCTTTCCAAGTTTCTTATAAAACGGAGCCACCATAATAGTGGTTACAACGTTAAATACCGTATGGATGGTTGCAATGTGCGCCGGTTTTACGGCGGATTGTGTCAGCCAGTCCATATCTAAAAGCGTAGTAACCAATAACCAGAGGGAAAGCAGGATAACGGTACCAATAACGTTAAACATAACGTGTACTACGGCAACCCGCTTTGCGTTCTTGTTGGTGCCAATACAGGCAAGGATTGCAGAGATACAGGTACCAATGTTCTGACCCATGATAATGGGAACAACCTGTCCGTAAGTCATAACGCCGGTAACAGAAAGGGCCTGCAATACACCAACGGAAGCTGCGGAAGACTGGATTAAAGCGGTAAACAACGTACCAACCAGAACACCCAGCAGCGGGTTATTGAACATGGTCAGGATTTTGTTGAAGGACGGCATATCTGCCAATGGAGACATAGCGTCTGACATCATGACCATACCGTACATTAAAATGCCAAAGCCGGTCAGGATGCTGCCAATGTCCTTTTTCTTCTGCGTTTTGCAGGCCATTGTCATAATAACGCCAACTAAAGCAAACAGTGGTGCAAAGTTCTTCGGCTTTAAGAACTGCATGGCAATGGAGCTGGAGCTGATACCTGCCAAAGACAGGAACCATGCAGTAATGGTAGTACCAATGTTGGAGCCCATGATAACCGGAATAGTCTGTTCCAGTTCCATAATACCGGAGTTAACCAGGCCAACCAACATAACGGTTACGGTGGAAGAAGACTGGACTACAGCCGTAATACCGGCGCCCAGTACCATACCCTTAAACGGGTTGGAGGTCATCTTCCGGAGCATCTTTTCCATTTTACCGCCGGCCAGACGCTCCAGGCCGTTGGACATAACGCCCATTGCAAACAGGAAGAACGCAAGTCCTCCTAATAACAACACAATGTTGAATACGTTAAAGGTTGATTCCATAAACACTCTCCTAATCCAAGAAAACGGATTGTAAAAAAACGCGTGCAAAATCAGTATATCTATTTGCTATACCCATAGCAATAGTTTTTTTACGTCATTTTTACGTCAATTTTACCGTCTTTTTT
>CAVCCW010000050.1:0-7760 GCA_963600825.1 Bacteroidaceae bacterium
CCAGTCTTCAGCTGGGCCAGCACTTCTTGTGTGGCAAACTTGGCACTGCCACCGCTGTTTGCCACACGAAATTCATTTTTTTGTGGCAAATGAAGCATAATCCCAACATTTGCCACAAAAATCAGCAGTTGACAGCCAGTCTTCAGCTGGGCCAGCACTTCTCGTGTGGCAAACTTGGTACTGTGACCGCTGTTTGCCACACATCTTTGGAATTTGTGTGGCAAATGGGGCAGTAAACCCAACATTTGCCACACTTCATCTTGGCAGAAAGCTTGCACGTGGATTTGCCACTCCACTCTTCAGCTGACAGATGAATGTCAGCTGGAAAAGGCAATAACTATGAAACAAGGAACAGTAATATGATTCCCCTGGCGGAGCCCCGAATAAAAAAGTAATCTGCTGGTATAAGAAAACCATTGCTGTATGAATGGTTAAATATTGAGGCTGGTGGGTCTCTGACTCGCCAGGGAAAAACGGTTTCATCCAACAAGGAGGTACTCTATGAAAAAATCTTCCGGCTTTTTTCCAGACATGAACGACTGGTTTGAAGTGGCAACGTTTCTACGCCACCTTCAAGAAGACAGGAGAGCCCAAGAGGAAGAGGATCCTTACTGGTGGCTTTGCGCTGAGGATGGCTCGGAATATGATTTGGACCCAATTGTGTTTTCTTCCGAAAAAGAGTATAACGAAGCCCTGGCAGCGGCCAAACGGAAATATGCTTGGCGGGAAACCTGTGAAGACGGCTGGGAGTATTTACTCGATCCTAAGGACTACGAAACCGAAGAGGAATACATGGAGGATCTGAACGAAGCCAAATACGCCTGGCGAGACTGTTGCTTTGACAGTGAAGAGTATGGTCTGGATCCTGAAGATTACGAAACGGAAGAAGAGTACAATGAAGCTCGCGATGAAAAAGAAGCGGAGATGCATCCAATTGCTCCCTACCTGTCGGCGGATGGCGAATTCTTATACGCCAAGGCTATCCGGGACAATTTTAACCTGTCTTCCTGCCCGTTGCCGGAGGAATTTGATCAACGGGAAATCTCGTTCGAGAATATTATGTTGAAACTGATTCAAGTGGACCGGCCGCTGTCTTTGAAAGTATGGGACTGGTGCCTGGATGAGTTCATGCCCTATATGGACTATGAATTTATGCCAGAAGATCAGTTAAGCACTAACCTTTTATCGTCTTTTTCCGCTTACAACGGTGTCTTGCCGGAGGATTACATAACAGACATTGTTGACTATATGGCCGAAAACCCTTCCTTTATGGAAAAGCTTGTTTTTCTTTGCACTAAGCCAGACCGGTGCTTCCCCAAACTGATTGCAGAAGCTTTGGTACACCTGCGGCACTGCATTATTGCGGATACGTTATTTAAAGCCGGTCTTGAAAAAGCAGAAGGTGACTGGAATATTATTTATGAGCTGGTAGACAGCACCATGGTCTTCTGCTGGAATTTTAAAAACACCAAATCCATTGTTTACTTTCGGGATCATCTGCTGCCCATGGTGAAGGAAATCCAGGATCAGAAAGTGCAAGATCAAATTCCCATCTGGGAAAAGGAAGTACAGGAACACATTGCCTATGTGGTGGAAAATTTGCCGGAGACGCGTCTTAATAGCGAGTTAGCATATCTTGCCAGTTTAGGACCGGATCCTGTTGCAGATTCTACCTTTTGATCTGGACCGAGCAAAGAAGATTTTGCGAAAGGCTTAAAATATTATGCGCAGCTGTCTGCAAGGCAGTTGGCTGACTCGCCAAAAGACACAGCTTTTAATAATGATATTCTCCTGCCGTAACGGTATACGTTTTGCCGTTCGGCAGGATTATTTTTGCGGTGCAGTTTGCCGGAATGGTAATTTGATAGGTGTACTTATCCTTTTCCTTTTTCCAGCCGGATTTTACTTCTCCAAAAATACTGCTATAACTTGCCTTGGCAAAGGTGAAATGGCCACCGGGCAGGGGCTTAATAACAAAGTGGTTTTCTCCGTCAACCTGTATGCCGCACATGGAAGAAAACAGCCATTCACAAACAGCCCCTTTAGAGTAATGGTTAAGGGATGCAATACCGCTTTGTGCCTGCGTACCTTCCCAAGATTCCCAGATGGTGGTTGCACCCATTTTGGTCATAAAGAGCCAGCCTGGCATTTCCTCATTTTCCAGAAGCTGATAGGCATAATCCGGGTGAATACTTGCCAACACATCAAGAATTAGGGGCGTTGACAAAAAACCCGTGCCAAGCCTGAACCCGTAGTGCTCAAGCGCTTTAATCAGCCTTTTTTCGGCAAATTCCGTTTGTTCTTTATTTAAAAGATGGAATGCAAGTGGGCGAACCAGCTTTGCCTGTCTGTCCGTATCCATACTGTATTTCTTAGTTTCCACCAGCTTTGAATATCCTGCCCTTGCTTTGTCAGCATAGTGTTGATACCGCTTTTGATCGTTTTCTTTGCCAAGAACACCGGCAATTTTTGCCATACAGTCCAGTAAATAAACAAGATAGGCGGTTGTTTCTTCCGGATGAGGAGAAATGAAGTCCGAAACAGCAAATGCTTTTACATCTGTTGGTTCTGCCCACTCTCCGTAAGACTGACCAAAGTTTGAAATAGACTTTGCATATTTTAAGCCGATGCCGGTTGGTAAAGCGGTAGGATACAATTTCCCAAGGGTGCCTATTTTGTATTCTGTGTATTTTTTCATATTGGGATAAAATTGCTCTAACACAGAAGTATCGTTATATTTTTTGTAAAGGCGGTAGGGAATGAGTACCCCTGCATCGCTCCAGCCAGGCGATCCATCCATGGCATTCATATAAAAATCAACGCCACCCTTGGGGGCAATTTGCCTGAAGCAGCCATTTCGTTTCTGCTCGTCACACAAATCACGCTCAAATTTTTCCGCAAAGGTAATGTAATCAAAAAGGTAGCTTGCCGAATTTAGGAAGATCTGCGCATCGCCGGTCCATCCGTGCCGTTCCCTGGTTGGACAGTCCGTGGGCAGGTCGGTGCTGTTGGATTTGGTTGACCATTTTGTAGCAGTAACGAACTTGTTTAAAAGTTTATTTGAGGATTCAAAAAATCCGGTTTCCGTCAGGTCGGAATAAACCGCAATTGCCGTAAAATCATCAGCAGATACGGCAATATCCGTGTCAATTTCCATGTACTGAAAACCAAAAATGGCAAAATTCGGCTTATATTCATTTATGCCGTCTTTGCAGGTATATTCAATTTTTTGAAGCGGGGTGGTAATTCTTTTGTTGGAACACTGAATATTTTTAAGGGTTAATTCGCCATCCTTGTCCAGCATTTCGCCAAAGCGAAGTGTTATTTTTTGCCCTTTTTTTGCAGCAATTCTGAAAGATATATAGCCAGCCAGGTTTTGCCCGAAAGAAATGATTCTTTTCCCGTGCGATGTAGTTGTCATTTCACCCTGAAAAGTTTCTTTCTCTGCAATGGGAACATTGTTGGAAGCGGTTGGAGTAACTTTGTGGTGCGTTTCCTTGGCTTTGCCCAAATAGCTTGGTGTTTTATTTGCGTCAACAATTTCTCCGTCTTTGTTATCTGCAAAGGTTACGGCGCCATCATTTGACCAAAGCCAGGTTTTGTCAGTGATGATAGTGCTTTTTTGACCGTTTTCATAAGTAAGTTCAAGCTGCGCCAGTAACTTGGTTTCTGTTCCGTACTGATTTTTTAGACCCCATGCACCGCAGGATCCTCTATACCAGCCATCTGCAAGGTCAATATTTATGACATTGGGCTCTTTTGGAGATTGGTTCAGGAAAGGGGTTACATCATAAGTTTGATATTGGACACGCTTTTGATAATCTGTAATACCCGGTGCCAGCGGCATGGATACCTTTTGACCATTGATATAGGCTGCATAAATGCCGCAGGCAGTGGCATAAAGTCTTGCTGATTTTACGGCTCCTTCTGTCTTGAATTCTTTTTTGAAGCAGTCAACCGGATAACGCTTTTTTCTGTTGACAGTGTAGTTTCCGGTAATCCACTTGGCCTGAAAATCCGTTTTATTTTTCAGGCCCATTTCAAAGAATGCTTTTGGGCTGAAGGGGCCTTCGGTGCCGGTTTCATCCCATAATTTTATCTGCCAATAAACCCGGTCTCTGGAAGATAAGGCAAGAGGATAGGCGAAGTTCATGGAGCCGGATGCAATTTTGCCACTATCAAAGATTTGTTTGTTGTCTGCATTATATGCGTGGATTTGAAAAGCCGTTTGCGTAATTCCGCCTTCACAGTTCCACATCAGTCGGGGATGATCCAGATCTATGCCGATTGGATTTTTAAGGTATTCTGTTTTTAAATTAATTGCTTTCATGGCACTGTTCCTGTTCTTTTCTTGCTTTAATTTCTGCCTGCTCTTTACCTATGTGTTTTTCTACGTTAATAAACGCAAGAATGACAATCAGCAGAATTGCTGTAATAGTTTCAAGACCTACAAAAGAGAAGGTAATAGCACTTTTCGTTGCGGCACTTTGTACGGCTGCAACGGTTTCCCCGTTAACAAGAGACGGCGCAATATATCCGCTTTTGGAAAGCAGCAGGTTAAAAAGCCCGGTAACAATACCAACGCTGGTAACGGCTATAATGTTATAAATTGACATTGCAATACCGTCGCATCTGAAGTTATGTTTCCATTCCAGATGATCCAGTACATCGGCAAACAGCGCCATAAATACATAAGAACAAGGAAGGCCGCCAATATTTTTGATAAACTGTCCGACCAAAACCACAACCATATTGGTTGGGCAGATCCAGCAAATTGCACTGCCCAGGGAATACAGTACAAAGCCTGCCAGGGTTAAATTCCGTTTTCCGAATTTCTTTGCCAAAGGCCATACCAAAAAGATGCCAATGCCCATAGGAATACCGCCAATGACAGAAATTAAAGTTTGTGTTTTTCCATCATTGTAAGTGCCAAGAACATAGTTGCAAAAATAAACAAGTCCAAGGTTTTTAAACTGTGTACCAACAGTGTAAATTAGGAAATACAGCAAAATCAGTACCATATATTTATCGGAAAAGATTGCCTTTAGCAAATTTTTATATGGAATTTTTTCTTCCTGCGGTTTATTAATATCTTCCAGCGTTACTCGTTCTTTAGTGAAGTAATATTCCATTAAGGTAAGCGGCAAAGCAAGGCAGGAAAGGATACTCATAACAAGAATCCATTTTGTTTTATCCACGCCAAGGTGTGGCATAACAAGCATAGGGAAAACAAGTGCTACCAGAATGCCACTCATCATAATGGTGGAAATTTGGTTAAATACGGAAAGGGATCCTCTTTTTTCTGTATCTCTTGTGGACAGCGGAACCATTAGGTTATGGCTCATGTTGTAAATGGTGTAGGAAAAGGAATAAAACAGATTATAGGAAAGCATAACCCAGATAATCTGTACCGTTTGGTTCCCTTGCGGTACAACAAAAAGCAAAATGCCGCTGATCAGAAGCAATGGCGCAGAAAGCAAAAGCCATGGCCTTGCTTTGCCCTGGGCCGTTTTTGTGTGGTCAATAATATATCCCATTATGACATTGGTAATTGCATCAATAATCTTTGAAATAATAGGAAACACCGTTAAAAATGCGCCGCCCCATATCGTGGTCAGCTTAAGTACGTCGGTGTAATAAACGTTAAGATACGTTGCAAGAACGGCATTTAATAACAATGCACCAGATGGCCCAATCAAATAACCAAGCCATTTTTCGCTGGCTTTTACATCATTGCTTTTCACTTTGCTGTTGAAAAACGGAGAGCTTAATTTGTTTGTCATAACTTGTATTCCTTTCCCCAAAGTAGAATTCCAAAAGCAGAAGCTTCCTTGAAATGGACGCTTTCTTGACAGGAGGACTTCCTTTCTATTACAGTTTAATAATACCAACACTATGTTGGACTAACAATCATCGGTTTATGTAATAATGGTTATAAAAACAACATAATCAACTTAAATGGCGGGATAATATGAATACCAAAAATAATCAACGCACCAGACTTTCAAAGTTGCTTTTAAAAAATGCATTTATGGACCTTCTTAAGGAAAAAGGTTCTGCTTCTAAAATTTCCGTAAGGGAGCTTTGTGACAGAGCAGAACTGAATCGCTCCACGTTTTATGCCCACTACAATGAACCCAAAGATTTGCTTCTTGAAATTGAAAACGAATTGCTGGAAGCAACCGAAGAGCACCTAAGAAAAATTGGCGAAGAAAACGATGTGGGCGCTCATAAATACATTCTTTCGTTCATGCAATATATCAGGCAAAATGATAAGCAGTTCAGAACACTTTTAATTGATTCTGCCGATCCCGAATTTCGTGCCCGGTTCATGCAGCAATCCATTATTCAATTTATGGATAATCTTAGAATTGACTTGCCCAAAGAGCTGGAACAGTATGTTTTTTCGTATATTTTGAATGGCAGTACCGGCGTCATTATTCAATGGATTCGCTCGGATTACGCTGCAAGTGAAAATGAAATTGTCAATCTGTTGTTTAGTATAAATCAAAGTGCGCTGGTTAATCTTGACTTGAAGTGAACTTCAAGTGCTATAGTAACAGCAGAAATGGAGGAACCAATATGAGTTATTTAGGACAAGATGTAAAGAAACTTGGCTTCGGACTAATGCGGCTTCCGCAGAAGGACGGGGCTATTGATATTGAACAAACCAAGCAGATGGTGGATTTGTTTCTGGAGGCCGGCTGTACTTATTTTGATACCGCTTGGGCTTATGCCGGATCAGAGGACGCTATCCGCCAAGCGTTGGTGGAACGGTACCCACGGGATCGGTTCCTTTTAGCTACTAAGAACGCCGCTTGGATTAATTGCAAAACCAAAGAAGAGGCATATGCCCAGTTTGATACTTCCCTGAAGCAAACCGGTGCCGGATATTTTGACTTTTATCTGCTTCATAATCTGGGCGAGTCCAGGACCGACTTCTTTGACCGATTTGATATGTGGAATTGGGTGCAGGAAAAGAAACAGGCCGGCCTGATTAAACACGTCGGATTTTCCTTCCATTCCACGCCGGAAGAGCTGGAGGAAATTTTGACCGCTCATCCGGAAATGGAATTCGTTCAATTGCAGATTAATTACGCTGATTGGGAAAATCCGGCCGTTCAATCCAAGGCCTGTTATGAAGTGGCCTGCAAGCACGGCAAACCGGTTGTTATTATGGAGCCGGTAAAGGGCGGCATGTTGGCCACTCCACCGGAATCCGTTGCCAAAATCCTGAAAGAGGCAGAACCGGATTCTTCCGTTGCTTCCTGGGCTGTTCGCTTTGCCGCAGATTTAGACGGCGTCATTACCGTCCTTTCCGGCATGAGCAATGTGGAACAAATGCAGGACAACCTTTCTTACATGAAGGACTTTACCGGTTTAAGCGCGGAGGAAAAAGAAACGTTGGTAAAGGCGCAGGAGGCGCTGAATGCTATTCCTTTAATTCCGTGTACCACTTGCAACTACTGTGCCAAAGTCTGCCCAAAGGAAATCGGTATTTCCGGATCTTTCACCGCTTTAAACTACCTGACGCTGTATAAAGACAAGGGTGCGGCACAACATCAGGAAGAGTGGCTGGTGGGGGGCCACGGAAGAGCGCGTGCGGACCAATGCATCCAGTGTGGGCTGTGCGAGTCAGTTTGCCCACAACACATTAAAATCCGTGAAAATTTGAAAGTGGTTTGCAAGGAACTACTGTAAACAGTGGTTGGCTGTGCCGACGCTTACTTAGGCGGCTTGCCCCAGCTGTTACAAATTTT
>CAVCCW010000051.1:0-7491 GCA_963600825.1 Bacteroidaceae bacterium
GGACGAAGGTCCGGGCTTTTCCCTTTTTCTGAGTTGCACATACGCAGCACATAAGATGCCTGTTTGCCATGCACGCACTGGCCATAGGAGCAGCCTGCACATTCGTGAAAAAGTAAAACAAATTCAAAAGTTTGTCTGTTTCTTAAGGGTGATTTAAGGATAGTCCGGTAAACTAACGGTGTTCTCAGGTGGGGAACTAGTCACTCCCCTGAACTTGAGACTGATAGGGGTGTTTTCCCCTACTCACTTTTTCATTTCATTTTCTCCTATTTTAAGCGCAAGCCGGATGTTCCCCCATCCGGCTTGTGCTTTTTCTTTTTTATTCCGTTTTTTATTTGTTAGAACGAAAATAATTTTCAAATGGTTTCCAGTCCGTTTTGCCGACTCTGCTGTGGCTTTTCCCGAGCAGCCGGGCAGCCAGCACAAAAGCCAACGGACTTTGTAAATACAGCTTGGCAGAAATACGAACCTTCCGGTCCGGATGGTTCCGCAAGCGGAACATCCGGCGGCGCATGTGGCTTTTGTGCCCGAATTGCAATGCCTTCCCCACGGGAAAAGCCAGAGCCGCCTGCCACATAACGGACCAGTAAATTCGGTTCAGGACATGCTTGCGGTATTCCGACAGGAATTCCGGCGCATGGACGGCAATAAAAGGGATATCTGCACGAAGTAATTCTATGTTTTGCAGGCGTTCCACTTTAAAGGTGGCCATTGCCGTTCCTTCCTGCAGCAAATAATAATAAAGAACGGTTTCCGTGTACACCACCTGGTCCGTTACGGCCAGCAGGCGGTACAGGAAGTCATAATCTTCATAATAGGCATAACCTGTTGCAAAGCGCATCTGATGCTTTTCCAGCAGGCTTTTTTTATAAAAGAAATTATAGACACCGTATCTGGTAGGATTCTTTGCCATTTGAAACAGCATTTCCACGCCGGTCAGTGTCTTAGTAGCCTGCAATGGGCTTTCCGTGCCTGTTTCCGGCACATTGGCCGTCCGTAAAGACTGGAAAGCAACTAAATCCGGAGACGTAAAATCCGGAGATGTAAACTCCGAAGCCGTGCCCGTGCCGCTTTGCGGCGCCGTAAATGCGCGGAAAGCCGCCAGGTAGTTGGCTGGAATACGGTCATCACAATCCAGGAAGGCAATGTAGTCTCCTTCGGCCAACTCCAGGCCCTTGTTGCGGGCCGCAGACACGCCGCTGTTGGAAATGCTGCAAAGCTTCATGTTGTACTTTCCGGATGCGCCGTATTCCTTTAGGAGTTCGGCACTGTTATCCGTAGAGCCATCATTAACAAAAACTAGTTCGTACTCTGTTGCCTCTGTTTGCGGCAAGGTTTGAAACAGGCGTTCCAGGTAGGAAGCCCCGTTGTAAACAGGGATAATAATACTTAACATAGGTCCTCCTGCGTTGGAAATAGGGCTGTTTGCCAAACCGGTCAGGTCAACGGTATGCTTTCAACTTGGCAAACAGGCGCACATTCTTGTGTTTTACAGCGGAAATAACTTGGCTTTCAATATAAACCGGCAGAACCAGGCCCCATTTAATGGGAATCAGCATAATGCGCATATAGGTGGATCTGGGAACCGCTCCAAACGCAGCTTCTCGGGTCCGCGGATTTTTCAGAATCAGGTGGATTTCTTTTATCTTTTGCACTGCGTTCAGCGTGCAATCTTTATTCATAAAGTTTTCCAGGCAGCCGAATAAACGCTCTACATGACGACGATCCAGGAACTCCTGAATGGTTGGATTCATGAAGCCCCAGTGCTGGTACAGTTCCATCATCCAGCGATCCTCTTCCAACCGTTTTTCAAACATACCTTCCCGATAACGGGCCGTTTCCGATTCCTGCCGTTGCCGGATAAAGTGATAATAGGCCTTTCCCGTTACCACAACCCGCTCTACATCCCGGATAACCATAAGGACAAACGGGAAGTCATCCCAAAAGGTCTGTGGAAAATAAATCTGATTTTCCATTAGGTAATCCGCCCGGGTCAGCTTGTTCCACGGAGAATACAGCAGATTCTGATCAAATAATTTCACGGCATTCTGTCGGAAATCTTTTTGCGATGTATAATCCGCACTTGGACAGGTTTGCACCTGGGTAAAGCACTGGTCGTCATTGTAATAAGTGTCAATATAAAATCCGGACACTACCAACTGTGCCTGATTTTCTTCTGCCAAAGTGACCATATCTTCCAGCATATCCGGTTCTGCCCAGTCATCGGCATCCATGAAGTAGAAGTAATCTCCGGAGGCTTTATCCATGGCAAAGTTTCTGGCACTGGGAGCGCCGCCGTTTTCCTTATGAAAAACCGTAATGCGGTCATCAGAGAAGGCATATTCTTCGCAGATGGTTCCACTGCGGTCTTTTGTGCCGTCATCTACGCAGAGCAGTTCCCAGTTGTCATAGGTTTGTGCCTGAATACTTTCAATGGCGCGGCCTACGTAGCCTTCTACTCCGTAGACCGGCATAATAACGGAAATTAACGGTCGTTCCATTTCAGTTCCTCCTGCGCTAACTGCAAAGCAGCAGCAATGGTGTCATCCATGTCATAGTATTGATAATCTGCCATGCGGCCCCCAAAGAGAAGGCCATCTTCTCTTGCCCGCGCGGCATATTGTTCATGCAGTGCCGTGTTTTTGGAATCATTGACTGTGTAATACGGTTCCATACCTTTGGTCCATGCCGCTGGGTATTCCCGTGTAATAACGGTTTGCGGCTGGTTCTTATCATGAAAGAATTTATGTTCAATAATACGGGTATAGTCCGGGCTGCGGTCCGTGTAATTAACCACGGCCATGCCCTGGTAACTGTTCCGGTCTAACAGTTCTGTTTCAAATCGGAGGCTGCGATATTCCAGCCGACCGTAACAGTAATCATAATATTCATCTAACGGCCCGGTATAAACCACCTTTTGGCACTGGGCTTCCAAGTCCGCCCGATCCGTTAAGAAGTCAGTGTTTAACATTACCGTGCAATCTTCCAGTAAAGCCTGTACCAAAGAGGTATATCCTTGGTCCGGAATGCCCTGAAAGCGGTCATTAAAGTAGTTGTTATCATAAATGTACCGAACCGGAAGGCGCCGGATAATGCTGGGCGGCAGGTCCTTGCAGTCCCTGCCCCACTGTTTTTCCGTATAACCTTTTACCAGTTTGGTGTAAACGGTACGGCCCACCAGGGCAATGGCCTGTTCTTCCAGGTTCTGCGGTTCCCCTTGGACCTCCGCCCGCTCCTGTTCCAGAATGGCGCACGCCTCTTCCGGCGTTTGGATACCGAAAATTTCCGAAAAGGTGTACATATTAAAAGGCATATCATACAGGCGCCCTTTGTAGTTGGCTTTTAACCGATGTACATACGGATGAAACGGAGTCAGAGCGGTAACGTAATTCCAAACGGTTTCGTCATCAGTATGAAAAATGTGCGCACCATACCGATGCACGTCTATGTCGGCTACCGATTCTGTATACACGTTGCCGCCAATATGGTTCCGCTTGTCCACGACCAAAACGGAATGTCCTGCTTTTACGGCTTCATGGGCAAAGGTTGCACCAAATAATCCGGCACCGACCACAAGATAATCATACATTGGTACCGCCTCCTTTTCCGTCTGTTTTATTGCTTCATTCTATCATAGGCCACTTTAAAACACAAACGAACAGCCCGCCATTCGGCGGGCTGTTGAATGCTTATTTTGTATCAGTTTACCTTTGCATCAGAGAAACAATGAATTTTAATTTCCCGATTGCAATGCGGGCAATGGATGGTTCGTGTGCCTTTTTTCTTTTTGACGCGGAGCATCTTTTTGCATTGTGGGCATTTTTTGTAGACATAAGTTTTCCGGTCTCTGTGTTTTTGTTTTAGAAAATGCCGCTTTTTGCGGACGAAGTCCCGGATCCGGAGAAGAAATGCATTTTCCTTCCGCCGCTTTTCCAAATTTTTGGAAAAGGTTCGGAACAGAAGCCATATCAGAACAACCAGTGCGCAGCCGCCAATCCAGTAAATTCTGCAATATGCTCCTAAGAAAACCAGAACAACGTAAAGAACAAACAGCAACATATTCAGCCCGTCTATACCGTTCCGTCCGGCCATGCCTTCGGTGCACTTCCGATCCAGGTTCTTGAACCAATTGGATACCTTGCCCTTATTTTCCTTCATACTTGTGGTTCACCTTCTAAAATTGTAACTTCGTTTGTTTCAGCATTGTAGCTGAGATTATATTTATCATACAGTTCGCTCCGCTGTTGGCGGCTGTCCTGCTCCTGCTGGGAGCGCTGCTCATAGTAGTCGCTGACCGGAGCGGAATAACTGCTGTAATTGTCCGCATCCTGCGCATAGTAATACCGGGCGGTGTTGCGGTACAAGCAGGTCCGGAAAAGAACCGGGACCAGAAAGAGGATCAAATTGATAACCACCATCCAAAGCAGCCATCGGGCACACCCGCCGCTGCGACGGTTGGTTGTAGTATAGGTAGCGGTTCTTCTCTGGGCCTGCTGCCGCTGCTGCGCCGCCCGGTTTTGCTGGAACCACTTCCAAAACTCATCAAAATCCTGAGTATAGTATCCGCCGCTGCCGTACCCGTACTGGGCATTGCCCTGTTGCGGTCCGGCGGTGCGGGAATAGGAAGAGTGGACCCCTACATCGCCCTTTTTGATGCGGTCATAGGCATCGTTGATTTCGCTCATTTTTTGTGCGGCAGCTTCATCGCCCGGATTCAGGTCAGGATGATACTGCTTTGCCAGCTTCCGGTACGCTTTAGTAACTTCTTCCTCCGAAGCCCCGTGCGGTACCCCCAGCACTTCATAAGGATCTTTCAAGGCCACGCCCCCTTTCGAACTGCCTTAAAGTGTCTTTATCATAGATGAAATAGCTTAAAGCTACTTAAACCAAAATACCCGATCAGCACATTCCTGCACTTATCGGGTATCTTAACTGAATTTTAAACTGCATGCAAGTCTATGCGGCCTGTCTTATTGGAACTGAAACAGGACTGTAAACTGTGCAAGGCATAAAAAAGAAGGACCCCAGGGTAGGATCCTTCTTCTTTTTTGTTTCTTTTCTATAGGTTATTTTACTTTCCCCGTGCCCCAGCTCAGAACGTAAATAACAACGTTTCGGCGGCCCCATTGGCAGCACTGTGCATTGGTATTCATGTAGAGGTCAACTACAACGTTCGTGGTTTTGGTAAACCCGCCGGTATCAGCAGCAATGGCATATCCGTATACTTGCTTACCGTCTGCGGAAACAATGTAGAGTTCAGAACCGTAAGGAATTTCCTTCGGGTCTACTGCTACATAGCCGGTCTGCGCGGTTACACCGGTAGCACACTTGGCGCCGGAAGATGCAGAGTATGCGGTAGCGGGGCCTGTGATGGTTTTCAACGCGTTTGTTGGGACGCCATCCTTCAGGGTATATTTGCTTGGAAGTGACATCTGGCTGATGGTATTGGTTGCGGTAACGGCAACTTTGGTACCCTTAGCAACAATCTGATCTACCGGTTCTTTTAAAACCTGTTCTTTCAGCTCTTCGCTTTCAGCCACTTCACCGTCTACAATTTTGTCTTTGTAAGCAACGGTGCGAGCCCCGTTTTCTCCTGCTTGCAGGATTTTGGTTGTTCCGAATGGAACGGTGGAGTCAGACTTGGTAACCGTGTCATACTCCAAAGTTTCGGTTGTTACACGGATTTTATAAGTAACCCGTTTTACAACCACGGTATCACCCATGCTCAATTCCGTATCAAGGGATGGCGAAACCTCATCATTTTTACCCAGGCTAATACCCTGTCTGTCAAGGACGTCAGCTACTGTGCCCGAGGTAAATGGTACATATTCGGTTTTGCCGTCCGCAATTACTTTTACGGATTCAGAGCGGGTAATGGAGACCTTCTGGTCTTCGGTCAGGACCGTGTCAGCCGATGGGCTAACCGTGTCTTTTTCACCGAGTTCAATTCCAGCCTTATCCAGGGCATCCTGAACGGTACCGGCTACGGTGACAGTGGCAACAAGTTCTTCATCATCGTAAATTTTAACAGTCTGGGAACGGTGTACTTTAATTTCGTTTCCGTCCTTACTGTCTGTCCCGGCGCGGAAGTTGGTAAGATCTACAGCATCATCGTCTCCAACAGAAACACCGGCTTGTTCAATAATGACATCTGTGTTGCGGGCAGATGTTTTGACCGTCTTTGTGTCACCGTCTGCAGTCACGTCTACCGTGTATACAGAGGCGGCTGCCGCAACCACCGCCATGCAGCAAACAGCAATTAATGCCAGCGCTACAATCAGGCGTTTTCGAACTGCCTTTACAAATTTACGGCCGTCTTGGTTTGTAATCATCAAAAATCTCCTTTATCTTCATGGCTCCATGGCAGGTAGTCAGCCTGTCTTTCTCCTATGTTTGGGAGCCACGCCATTATTATGAGTGACGTTCTTTGACCTTGACGTCAGGCATTGTAATGACAAGTTGAAATAAAGTCAAATTATTTGCGATGAAGTTTTTGTACAAATTGACGGAGATTCTGTTGCGATTCAGAGAAAGCTTAAAAGAATTTTTCTTTATTAGAAAAATAACTGTTCGTTTTTTGTGCAAACCCCAAAAAATTACAAAAGGTTACAAAAGGGTTACAATTTGTTACTGTTTGTTACTGATTTTGGGAATTTGGAGTGGGGTGATTTTGCCTGGGTTTTGGTCGGGTTTTGCTTGGGTTTTGCTTGTTTTTTTGCCTGGGCTTTGCTTGGTTTTTTGCTAGGGTTTTGCCTGGTTTTTGCCAGTTTTTTGCTTAGCTTTTGCGGCCCGGTTTCTGCCTGGCGGAGCCCCTTAGTTACGTTTCTGGCGGAGCCCCTTGTGTTGCATTCCTGGCGGAGCACCATTTTTCTGTCTGATAGAGCCTATTGACTTGGCAATGGAGATGTGCATACTTTTTCCTTTCCAGTGCCCTTTTGGTATGCACTTTGTGAAGGAAATGCATACCAGATACTGGTTTTAGCCCAAAAAGTATGCACTATTTTTCCCCGCCCGGCGGAGCACCTTGTTTAGCTAAAAGAAAGTGCATACTTTTTCCTTTCCAGGGCCCTTTTGGTATGCACTTTGTGAAGGAAATGCATACCAGATACTGGTTTTAGCCCAAAAAGTATGCACTATTTTTCCCCGCCCGGCGGAGCACCTTGTTTAGCTAAAAGAAAGTGCATACTTTTTCCTTTCCAGGGCCCTTTTGGTATGCACTTTGTGAAGGAAATGCATACCAGATACGTGCTTTGGCTGAAAAAGTATGCACTATTTTTCGCTCCCAGCGGATGTCCCGGCGGGAGCCCCTTATTTAGGAAAAGTGAGTTGCTGTTTAACCGTTAGAATTTCTATATTAGAAAATTATTAAAGGTGGAGATCATTTAAATGCGCTCATTTCTGTCTGGGAAGCCGTATTTGCGGCTTTTGAGGATAGCAAATGCGCTCATTTCCCCGTTCAACCTGGAAATGAGCGCATTGTTTTTCGGTATT
>CAVCCW010000052.1:0-7298 GCA_963600825.1 Bacteroidaceae bacterium
CGTGTGGCAAACAAAGTACTAACCACTGAATTTGCCACACGATTTGTGGTTGAGCCGCAAATGGGCCAGGTGGGGCTGAATTTGTAGGCCCAACAAGCACCATTTGGTAAGCACCGACTGGAATGAGCTTTGCCAGGTAGATTCTGACAGAATAGAGAAGAGAAGCGCCGAGCAGGACATCCTGTTCGGCGTTTCTTTTTTGATGGATTTGACTGCGGTGGTTTCTTGCATTGCCTTTTTATTAAATAGGTTTATGGTTCTCTTGCAGTTATGCCTTGATAAAGTAGCCATTCATTGTCTTACCACGGTGGGTTTCATTTGTTCATTTGTTCATTTGTTCCTTTGTGATTCAAAAGTCAATTAAAGCGGCAATTCCTGCGAAAGAACCAGATTCTTTACTGTTTCGATTCCTTGGCCTCCATGGTAAAGAGCCAGGCGGAAATGGCGCTGGCTAGCGGCACTGTCAGGATAACGCCTAGTGTGGCAGCTATTCCTTCTGTTACTTCTATGGCTACATAGTCTGAATTCAGTAACAGGGCCATATCATAGCCATATCCCTTTAATAAGATAACGGTTGTCAGTGCAGAGCCAACAAAGGCCAGTATCAGCGTATTGGTCATGGTTCCGATCATATCTTTTCCAATATTCATACCGGAATGCATTAGCTCTTTGGCGCTACGATCCGGATTCAGTTGGTGAATTTCCTGTAAGGATGAGCTGACGGAAACAGCTACGTCCATGACGGCGCCAAGCGCTGCCACAATGACGGCACAAAAAATAAGGCCACTGACGTGCAGACCCGTCTGATTTTGAATCAAAATCAGACTTTCTGCCGTGTCCAAGTTGTAGCCGGACAAGTGCAGCGCCGCCGCGCAGACAGCGTATATGACCGCGGCGCAGAGGACTCCTGCCGTAGTGGCCAAAAAAGCTGCCACCGTTTTGCGCGTGGGTCCGCCAATCAGGTAAACTGAGGCGGCCCCGGTCAGCAAAACGGTCAAAAAGCCGGCAAGCGCCGGGCTCCAGCCGTAGTAAACCGCCTGAATTAAAAACGCAAAAATAACAAATACCGTATAGGCCAGGCCTAGCAGGCTGAAGCCGCCCCGCTTGCCGCCGACCATCAGTACAATACCAATAAACAGCCCAAGAATCAGTAGGAGTCCGCCCCCGCGGTCATAGTTATAAACTGTATAATATGCTTCCGCATTTTCCGGGGTATCTACGCAAAGAATGATTCTTAATCCTTCTTTGCAAATCACGTTAACACTTCGTGTAACGTAATTCGTTAGTGTTACTGTCTGCCCTTTTAAACTACCGTTTAAAATTTGGACGGTTATTTCTTGGGTACCGGCAACTCGCCCGGGTTCAAGATCATCTGACTGCAAAGACTCCGCATCCACAGACAGCACCCGCGCTCTGACGTAGTGCATAGACGTGTTGTTCACCAGGGAAAAATCAGACTCCTGATGCCATGGCACAAATAAAATTACAAAAACCGACACCAGCATTAAGCAGGCTACAATACCCTTTTTCCAGGCCGCAGCCGGAGTTTTCTTAGCCACAACCTCGTCCTTACTCTTATCCATGGTGCTGCGCACGGTGAACAGCCACCCAAACTTTCAAGGTAACCAAAGCACCCAGCACTGCCACTGTAAGGATACCAATCCAAGTAACCGACTGCGTGCTGTCCAGCGTCAGAACATCTCCGGCCTTCTGCGCCCCGGATTTATCCGAAGTTGCTCCCGCAGAAGCATCTTCTGTGGCACCTGTAGCTTTGTCTGCGGCCTTATTCGCAACTTCATCATCAGCATTCGCCGAATCAGAGGCACTTCCCTTCGCATTCTTATGCAGCGTAAAGGTATCCACTACCGAATGGTCCGTTACTCGATAAGTGGTTACCGTAAAGCTGTCCTCCGTTACTGTAACGCGGGAATAATTCGGCACCTTCTCCTGATTCTGTACTGCCGTGTAAGTGAACGCTTCTGAGGTAATGCTGTAAAACTTACTACCGGAAGAAGAGTTCAGGGTTACGTACTGTACCCCATCCGGCTGATAAATATCTTTCTGTACACCCTTGCTTGTGTCTGCTTCTTTGCCGGATTCGCCGCCCATAATGTAGCTTCTAGCATACACATGGTCGTGTCCCTGTAAAACGACGTCCACATCCAGTGCAGCAAGAATTGGGCTCAGGCCATCCCGCAACACGGAAATGTCGGTATCCGTGACATGGTTGGCTACAGAATAAACGGATTTATGGAAACAAACCACTTTCCAAGTGGCGTCTTCGTGTTCTGCCACCGTCTGTTCCAAAAATGCCTTGTGCTGGGAAACAGACAGATTATTGGTGTTCAGTACCATAAACAGAACACCGTTGTAAGTAAAGGAATAATCTCCATCGCCGGACAAAATAGTTCCATAGGAGGTTACATTCGGGTCCGTGAAGTGGTCCGTGTAATTCTTGGCAAGCACATCGTGGTTTCCTTCCATGTTCACGAAGGGAAGCACCGCCGTTTCTGCGGTCATAGGCGACAGGAAATAGGAATATTCGGATTCATCTGTGTTGGTGTTCACCTGATCCCCCATGGAGAAAAGGAAAGCGTAATCTGCATCATCTTCCTGAATGGCATCCAGGGTCTTTTTCCACCCTTGCGAGTCAGTTTCCGCATTCCCCGAAGCACCAATCTGCGGATCACCTACCGCTGCAAATGTAAAGGCCTTTCCCTTGCCGAAGTCTTTCGTGACGTAGGTATGCGCTTTAGAAAGCTTGCCATCACCGGAGGTAATGGTGAATTTGTATTTGGTAGCAGCGGTCAGTCCATCTACCGTTACCCGGTTTACATAGGATCCAGACTTGCTTGCAGACGACACGGAAGCAGTATAATCCTTCCCATTCAGATGCAAAACGCCCGGCGTTTTTGTGGTGTCATACCAAGTGAAGGACAAGGACTCCTCCGTTCCGCCGATGCCCACAACAAGGCTGTCCGGCTCCCAAGTCCCGGCATCCGCCGCCATGACTGGTAAGACGGCTGTCAGTACGCACAGCGCCACTGCCAGCACAACGGCCATCCACTTCCTTAAATTCCTTTTCATAAGGTCATCCCCTTGTTCTCTAATTCCAACAATAGGATACCTTTCTTATGTAAAATCCGAATCGAGCCCCTGTAAAATTCCTGCAAAGAAAACTACTTCTGTTTTGCGCGCCGCTGATTATCTCTTTGCAGCCGTTCACTCCAGTTGTCTTCAATGCGTCCGCAGGCGGAAAACGCAGCCACATTTTCGGCAAGAACATCAAAGGATAACTCCAGACCCTCTTCATCTGTATGGAAATCTACGGAGCGAGACTTTGGAATATTCAGTCCTCCGGCAGTTTCCACTGCATCAATATTGGCGCCTAAGAAAAGGAATTCCCAACCATAACGTTTCTGCTGACGACTAATCATTTTTTTGACTTTTTCAGAGCCATAAATGTGGCTGGCGTTTTCCATGCCATCGGTCATAATAACAAACAAGGTATGTGCCGGAACATCTTCTTTTCTGGCATACTTATGTACATTCCCTATGTGATGAATGGCGCAGCCAATAGCATCTATCAAGGCAGTGCAGCCCCCAACCATATAGTCTTCCGCTGTCATTTGCGGCACGTTTCGCAGCGGAATGCGGTCGTGGATTACCTGACTGGAGTAGGAAAACAGTACCGTGGAAACCAGGCAATCCCCCGGCGCATTCCGCTGCTTTTTAATAAGGGAATTAAAGCCTCCCACTGTATCCTCTTCCAAGCCTGCCATAGAGCCGCTCCGATCTAAAATAAAAACCAGTTCTGTTACGTTATTCTTCATTTTAAAAGTCCTCCTAAAAAAAATGTGATTGCACCCGGAAGTTCCGTTTGCAATCACATTTTAATTTTCGGAGCGACGTGGATGGTCGCTTGGAAAGCGACATTTCTACACCTATGCGCCCAGCAAGCACTGATCAAATTGGAACAGTGCCGCATTTATTTCATATATTTTGTAATTTCCCTGCTGCACAAAGTAAGCAATAATCAAATCAAACTTATTACTTGGAGACAAGGCGTATCCTGCCTTTCTCAGAAGATCATCCAGTTCCTCCATTGGCAGTTCCAGAGCAATTCCAAAGGCTACCGCAGTTGCCTTACTGGGTTTGTAATTGACATTGCTTCGGATTTTGGAGAACAATTTTCGATCTACATTGGCTTTCTTGTAGCACTCTGCATCCGTCATGCCCCGTTCGTCTATTTTGCGCAGCAGCATCTGGGAAAAGCTTTCATCCGGGTGGTTTACCACCTTCTCCAGCTCATCAGGCGATACAGTCGCACACGCCATTTCCACGTCCATCATAGAACGTACATTTCTCAGTTGGATAGAATCCAAGAAAGAATCCTGCAATTCCGTTTCTACCACCGGGTCAATGCGGAACACTTCCTTGTCATAAATAACAAGGGTTACATCCAAATCCACATCCATTAAAAAATCCGTAATGGTTTGCATGGCCACATGCAGAGCCTCCGCTTTCGGATACCGGTAAACACCAGCAGAAATCAGTGGGAATGCCACACTTTGACAATCATACTCTACTGCCAGACGCAAAGATTCCCTATAACAAGACGTTAGCAGCTCCTCTTCGCCGTGTCCGCCGCCTTGCCAAATGGGTCCCACCGTATGAATAACATACCGACACGGCAGCCGGTACCCCTTGGTAATCTTTGCCTGACCGGTTTTGCAACCATGCAAAGCACGGCATTCTTCCAGCAATTCTTTCCCTGCAGCCTTATGAATGGCACCATCTACACCACCTCCACCTAACAAGGTTTCATTTGCGGCGTTGACAATAGCATCACATTTTATCTTGGTAATGTCCCCCTGTATCATTTGCAGTGGCATAATTCCATTCCTCCTCCTCTGCGATTCAGTCTCATTGTACCACAGAGTAAACATTCAGAAAAAAGCTGTTCATTGACACGGGGCTTTGGCATTATCCTTGGCGTAGTGGTCCTCAGCTTTTTTTCTTTACAAAGTAAATGCTTATTCTGCTTTGTCCCGTCTTTTAATCCGGACTTTCAATTACCCCAACCCTACTACAAGATCAATTTTTCAAGGTCCCATAAAATGGACAATACGAAAAAGTTGCATTTTTAAGCCCTCAATCTATTCACCATGAAATGTTGAATAGATTGAGGGCTTTTGTTTTAAATATGAAAAGAACGGTTGATGAACTTACAAAGCATTACAATTTATCAGCTGAAGAACAGGATACACTTTTACAAGCAATTGAGGAATCAAGAACTCAGTACAAAATACCTATGGGGGATGCCGGTATTCAGCAAAGAAGAGCTGCATTGCAATTCGCTCGCTCTTTTGATGAGATGGATGATGAAACTGCCCTTAAAATTCTTGAACTTTTAAGTCAAAAGGAGAAGGATACAAATTAATGGATTTGCAAAACACGCAAATTCCCAAAGGTCTTATACCATTCACCAAAATTAGAACTTGCTCTGATAAGCACAAATATGTTCACTTTTACATGCATGACAAAGAGTTTTCACGTGTTTTAACAGCTACAACACGGTATTTGGAGGACTTAAAACTGTACGATGGAGTAATAACTCCTGATTGCAGTCTTCTAATAAATCAAGCCCCGTGTTTGCAGCAGGCAAACACATACATGAATCGAGCTGTAGGCTTTTTCTTGCAAAAGAATGGCATCCCAGTGATTCCCAATATCAGATGGAGCGATGAATCCAGCTTCGATTACTGCTTTTTGGGAGTACCTAAACACTCCATAGTTTGCGTCAGCACTCACGGTTGTATTCACACAAAAGCTCAACATTATATGTTTAAATTAGGGATGAGAGCAATGCTTGAAGAACTCGAGCCTTCATCCGTGCTTATTCACGGACGTATGCCTGATGATATATTTGGAGAATTTGTTGGTAGTGTTGAAATGCACAGATATCCAAGTGCCATGGAATCAGCGCATCAGAAACGAGGTGCTTAATATGGGTACCGGTTATAAAGGAAACTCTAAACAATATCGCAGTATAGGGCAAAATATTTTAATTACTTCATCAAAATACGCTTATTCGAACGGGCGTTTTGGTGTAAGCAGTCCGCATGGCGGAGCATCAACCCGTAACATTTCTTCATCTGACAATTTGGCAACAGCAACTGATTTTTATGATAAGATTGCTTATGGCGGCAAAGAAAATATCGTTAATGAAAATCTGAGAATAACTCGTATGGCTGACGGCTCCATTATCACGATGCGGAAAGTATCGCATTCTGATGGTACTCCGGTTGTTGATATTAACATTGAGCGAAGTACTCATACTGGCGGTGTCAAAAAGCAAAAGATACATTTTATAAAGGAGGAGTCATAAATGAAGAGTATTGATGTTCGTTTTAATCAAGAGGAAATAGGCCTTATTAAAAACATGATTGGCACTACACTAACCAAATACAAATGTGACCCTTTTGAATTTTCTACAGCTGTTTATGGTATTGTAGGCATTTGCACCGAGAAATCAGCTTATGCATTTACCAATGCAATTCAAGTCATGGACTACTACGGAGCTGATGAGGACGTCGCTGTTTTTAGATTAGAGAAGCGTGCTGATTCAGAAATCGAATCACTAATCAGCGGAAATACCATGATTGAACTTCCTGTTAAAAAAGTAATTAAAGAAATAGATGTTATTAATGAGCATCAGAAAGTTTTTGAAAATGGCAATCAAACCTACGACGTTTGGTTAACAAGAGGTATTATTTTCAGACTTGAGGATAACACTGAAATTTCTTTAGAGAAAAACGTCTGGTTTTCCGAAATGATTACTGTCGATAAAGGTGAAAACCTATTGAGCAAGTTTACTCCTGTTGAAGAATTTTCGGAAGACTGGGAAGGCAATTTTCATGGAGAATGCTCAAGAAATATTGTAAAGATCTCCTGATTTGCAATCATTTTTTACTTTTTCAGAGTTGTAAAAGTGGCCAGCATTTTCCGTTCTATCAGTCATGGTGACTAATTGTGTGTGCCAGAACGTTTTTTCTGACATCTTTATACACATTTCCTATGTGATGAACAATGCAGCCAATAGCATCTATCAATCAGTGCAACCACATAAGATATAATACTGAAAGCCCACATTCAGATCTGATACTGAATGTGGGCTTTTTGTTTACTTTTTCTTTTAAATTAATGAATTACTCGACGCTCAAACTTTGAGCTTTACTCCGCCACTTCCTCAAACTCTGCTTCCAAAGCAGCGTTCTTCTTGGCAGATACTTTCT
>CAVCCW010000053.1:0-6761 GCA_963600825.1 Bacteroidaceae bacterium
AGAAGGTGTGGCGTAAAGTCGCACTTTCGGTGTCCACTTTATTGACTTAAGACCAGGTTTTAAACAAGTCAAAACAGGAGTACAGTAAAAGCTGTACTCCCGCAAAGGCAAAAAGCAAGGGCAGACCGAAGTCTGCCCCTGTTATGTTTGCACTTATGAGCTATAAAATGCGTTCTGTTAAAATTTTTGATTATAACCAAAAGAAATTACATGATTACAGCCAAGAAAAATTACACAATTACAGCTAAGAGAAGCCAGCCAATCACTCAAAAAAGTCCGTCAATTTTACTCGGCATCAATAATATCGGTAATTTCACAGTTGCCGTCTAAGTCTTCGTAGACAATGACGTAGTATTCTTTGGTGGTTCCTTGTGCATCAGTAGTCTGTCCGTCACAAAGGAGTTTGTAATTGGTACCGGATACCACCTGTGTGGCAATCAGTTCTTTTGCTGTAAAGGTAATACCGTCGGCATCCTGCTGTGCTTTATTTAATGCTTTTTGTGCTTTTTCAAACAGTGCGGCATTGGAAGAAGTGCTGTTGCTCCAACCGCCAACCAGGGCAACTGCGGAAGCACTGGTACTGTCTTCCTCTGCATCATAGTCTTCTTCTGTTGCTTTACTGCAGGCACAGCTGCTGAATGCCAAAAGCATAAGCAAAAGTAATGAGATACTAATTAGGATCTTTTTCATGAGTTTGCCCTCCCTACCGGTCATTATACCACAGTGTTTACCGGAAAAGGAATTTCATACCAAAGCCCTTAAATAACGTTGTCTTCTTCCTCTTTCTCCTTTTCCAAGGCGGCCGTTTCTTCATTGGGGCTTGGTTCCTTGGCATGCTTAATGGTTGCAATACCCATACCGGTCAAGCTAATGCCGAAGTTGATTACCCACAGGTACCATTCATGAACCAGGGACCAGCCTAGGCGGATATACATTCCATCAGAAGCTAATACAATAACCAACAGGACCAAAGAAATAATAGACGCAAATAAAACTGCACCGGCAGCTGCATCCTTGGCATATCCAATGGCTTCATTGTATTCCTTGGTAACACCGTCTGCCAGCTTTTCAATAGCCGAGTTCATTAATTCCAGCGGAATAACAACACCAAAGCAGTTAACCAGGATGGCCCACTGCCAGGCTTTACCGCCTAAAATACAACCAGACATAACAACAAAAAAGATAGCCCAAAGCTCAATTTTGATGTTCCGTTCCATTTTTACCGTGTGAAAGATTCCCCTAAATGCGTATTTAAAACTCTTTTTTAAACGTTCCATTTTTGATGTCTCCTTCAAAAATACATTCTTAGTAAACCTCATTTAAGCACTCCCCTTCTGTCCTGTCAACGGGAATTCCCACTTTTGGGCAATTTGCAAAATTTGTAAAAGGGAAGGCACTACATCGCCTGTGAAAAAGGACATTGGCCAAGCGATAAAGCCAAGTAATAAAACATTCCAATTGCGCCCAGAAATGGCTATAATAGCTTTCGTTATACGCTTTTGAGGAGGAGTTCTTTATGGGGAAAAAGGAAGAAAAAACCAATGTGGTCCGGCTACTGGAGCAGAAAAAAATTCCTTATGAAATGGTAACGTTGGAAAGCGCGGAAGGGTTAAGCGGCACCGAGATTGCCGCCATCACCGGCGAAGATCCCGCACAGGCTTTTAAGACACTAGTTACCACAGGAAAAAAGGGAGACCACTACGTCTTTGTTGTTCCGGTCAACGCCGAATTGGATTTAAAAAAGGCGGCCAAAGCAGCCGGGGAAAAATCCATTGAAATGCTAAAGCAGAAAGATTTGTTACCGCTGACCGGCTATGTGCATGGCGGCTGTTCGCCTATCGGCATGAAAAAAGCCTTTCCCACTTTTTTTGACGAAAGTGCAAAAGGCTTTTCTGAAATATACTTTAGCGCCGGCAAGGTAGGGCATCAGGTCAAAGTTCCTGTTGCGGACCTGCCGAAAATTTTGCGGCTGACTTTTGCAGACCTGACCAAAGCTGAATGACTATCCCCTGCTAAGGGCTGAATCAAGGATCCCGTCCTTACAGATTGTGGACACGGAGGGCGCGAATGGCGTTTAAGACAGCCAGAATCATGACGCCGACATCGGCAAAGATGGCGGCCCACATGTTGGCCACGCCAAGAGCGCCAAGGATCAGGCAAGCTGCCTTGACAACCAGGGCAAACGTAATGTTCTGGTACACAATGCCAAGGCACTTGCGGGAAATCTTGATGGCTTTGGCAATTTGCTTCGGGTCGTCGTCCATCAGGACAACGTCCGCCGCTTCAATTGCCGCGTCGGAGCCCAGGGCGCCCATGGCAATGCCGATGTCGGCGCGAGTCAGTACCGGTGCGTCATTAATGCCATCCCCAACAAAGGCCAGCTTTTCATTTTTCTCTTTCTTAGAAAGCAGCTCTTCTACTTTGGCAACTTTATCTGCCGGAAGCAGTTCACTGTAAACTTCATCTAATCCAAGTTCCGTTGCAACCTTGTCAGCTACCTTGGAGGCATCTCCGGTCAGCATAACCGTTTTCTTTACGCCTGCTTTCCGAAGCGATGCAATGGCTTCCTTCGAATGTGGTTTTACCACATCCGAAATAACAATGTGCCCCGCATACGCGCCGTCAACGGCAACATGGATAATGGTTCCGACGCTGTGGCATTCCGGATATTCCAGCCCCAGTTGTCTCATCAGCTTACCGTTCCCAACAGCTACCGAAATACCGTCTACTTTGGCCGTGATGCCGTGTCCGCTGATTTCCTGAATTTCAGTTACGCGGTCACGGTCAATTTCTTTTCCGTAAGCCGCCTGCAGGCTTTTACTAATGGGATGCGAAGACGCACATTCCGTCAAAGCGGCATATTCCAACAGCTTTTCTTCTTCCATTACGCTGTGGTGAATAGCACTGACTTCAAATACGCCTTTGGTCAGCGTACCGGTCTTATCAAATACAACATACTTTGCCTGGGACAGTGCTTCCAGATAGTTGGACCCTTTTACCAGGATACCTTCCTTACTGGCGCCGCCGATTCCGGCAAAGAAGCTAAGCGGAATACTAATAACCAGGGCGCACGGACAACTGATAACAAGGAAGGTCAGCGCCCTGTAAATCCAGGTACCCCAATCCGGACTGACATCCATAAACAGCAGCCGGATCAGCGGCGGCAAAACAGCCAATGCCAACGCACTATAGCAAACTGCGGGAGTATATACGCGCGCAAATTTAGAAATAAAGTTTTCTGATTTCGACTTCCTGGAGCTGGAGTTCTCCACCAGTTCCAAGATCTTGGAAACCGTAGATTCGCCAAACTCCTTGGTGGTCTGCACCTTTAAAACACCGGTCATATTAATGCAACCGCTGATAATTTCATCGCCTGCAGAAGCATCACGCGGCACACTTTCTCCGGTCAACGCGCTGGTATTCAAACTGGATGTACCTTCCAAAATAACGCCGTCCAGCGGTACTTTTTCGCCGGGTTGGATAACAATAACGGAGCCAACGGCAACCTCTTCCGGATCCACCTGCACCAGTACCCCGTCCTGCTCTATGTTGGCATAGTCCGGACGTATATCCATTAACGCACTAATATTCCGGCGGCTCTTGCCCACAGCATAACTCTGGAACAGCTCGCCGACCTGATAAAAGAGCATAACCGCAATGGCTTCGGTATAATCCCCGCTTTTTTCGTAAATAGCCAGGCCGAATGCGCCCAAGGTGGCAACTGCCATCAGGAAGTTTTCATCAAACACACGGCCGTTCAGAATGCCTCTTCCGGCCTTGCGCAAAATATCATACCCAACCACCAGATACGGCACCAGGTAAAGGCACAATTGCAGCACACCTGTAACCGGGATAAAGTGCAGGGCAATCATCAGAGCCGTGGCAACCAGAATGCGGATTAACATCTTTTTCTGTTTCTTTGTCATGTCTGCGTTCCTCTTTTCTTCCTTTTTTCTGCGATGCAGTCTTTCACTCTCACCAGGACAATTAAGCGTTTGTTTAATTGTCCTTTTTAAGTTTGCACCCCTTCGCCCGCGGCATCCGGGGTGCAGATCAAAAAGCTCTTCTGAAACTCTTTTTAGAATTCAATTTCACAGTCCGGCTCTACTTTTCTGCAAGCCTTTAATACGGCTTTCATGACTTTCTTTGGATCCTGGCCCTCTGCAAAATCTACAATCATTTTCTGGGTCATAAAGTTTACCGTAGCGGAAGCAACACCATCCACCTTATTAGTGGCTTCTTCCATCAGGTTAGCACAGTTAGCACAGTCCACTTCAATATTGTAAGTCTTTTTCATAAGAATTGTCCTTTCAATTAAGTGCTTGTTTAATTGTTCTGCCTGCAGTATAATTCCGATAACAAATAGCGTCAATAGCCTTTGGAAACTCCTGTCCATTTTGGCGAAAAGGATTTCCAATCTGGCGAAAACGGAGGAATTTCATCATGGCAATTCATGATCTGCCACATGAAAATGACGGCCACGCAGAGCTTGCCGCCATTCAAAAACAAGTAGCCAAAACCGAAGATTTTCAAGCCATTGCTGAAGTCTTTAAACAATTGGGTGACCCCACCCGTGTCCGCATTTTCTGGATTCTCTGCCACCAGGAAAAATGCGTAGCTGACATTGCGGACATGCTTGCCATGTCCAGTCCGGCTGTATCGCACCATCTGCGGCCGCTACGCAATAATGGGTTACTTGTCAGCCGTCGGGACGGCAAGGAAGTCTACTACCGCGCCGCGGACACAAAGCAGGCTCGTCTGTTACATACCATGATTGAACAAGTCATGGAAATTGCCTGCCCAAATTAACGGGAAAGGAGCTTTTCAATGGACTGCCCATGCAAGCCAAACCAAGAAGATTCCATGCCATTGGCACTTCCGCTAATGGAAGGTCTTTCCATTGCGCCCATTCAGCTTGGCATTACCGCCACACCGGAACAGCTCCTGCTTCCGGCGGGCAGCCTTGTGTTGTATTACTGTCAGAATAACGTTCTTTCCTGGGCAGATGCAACAGGGACAGAGCATTGCTTATTGGCCGGAGACTCCGTTCTGCTTCCGGCAGAAACTTGTTTTCCCGGGAAAATACTTTCTGACGAAAAGGATTGCAAAGGCTTTGCTCTTTTTCTTACCCCTTCTGCCTTTGTCGAGTTACTGACTCACCTGTCAGAAGAAGCCCTTTGGACAGACGGAGCACACTTAACAGACCAGGAGGAAACCATTCGAAAAATTCACGACCAGCTGACCCAGCACCTGGACCAGCGCATTACCATTGAAGAGCTGTCCCGTCAGCATTTGATGAACCCCACCACATTAAAGGCGGTCTTCAAATCCGTTTATGGGACCTCCATTGCAGCACACATGAAAAAGCACCGGATGGAGCAGGCCGCCGAATACTTACAGAACACCGACATGAGCATTGCGGAAATTGCCCAGGCCGTTGGTTATGACAGCCAAAGCCGCTTCGGCGCCGCATTTAAAGAATACTATCATATGCTTCCACGAGAATACCGCCAGAAGCATAGTGGGCGGTAACAAAGCCGTTCCTCACTTGCATGAAAGAATTCCGGTGCTATGATAATTGGTGTCAATCCCAAAATGTTAGATTCAGAAAGAAGGCCTGACTTGTGGCAGAAGCACCCACCAGAGAAGCAGCCTGGGAGCTGCTGAACGAATACAACAAGGATCATTTTCATCTTAAACACGCATTAACCGTAGAAGGCATTATGCGTTACTTTGCCGAAGAGCTTGGTTATGCCGATGAAGTAGACTTCTGGGGCATTGTTGGCATGCTGCATGACCTGGATTTTGAGCAATATCCGGAGCAGCACTGCATTAAGGAACAGGAAATTATGCGGGAACACGGCATAGGTGAGCGCATTATCCATGCAACGGCCAGCCACGGCTACGCCCTGACCGTAGACATTAGACCTGAGCATGAAATGGAAAAGGTATTATATGCCACAGACGAACTGTCAGGTCTAATTGGGGCCGTTGCTCTGATGCGTCCCTCCAAGAGCGTTTCGGACCTGGAACTGAAGTCCGTCAAGAAGAAATACAAGAGCGCCAAGTTTGCCGCCGGTTGCTCCAGGGAAGTTATTGAACGTGGTGCCGAAATGCTTGGCTGGACGCTGGATGAACTGATTGAACGCACCATACTTGCCATGCGCAGCTGCGAAGCTGTCTACACCGCCTTTGACCAGCAGATCACAGACGTTTAAAAAGGAGTGAAAGACATGTCTGCAAGTTCCATTCATACAGTTAATCCCAAAAAGGTATGGCCCATCACAGCAATTTCTCTTTTTCTTATTCTTCTTATTTCCTCCATTTGGAAATCCATTATGCCTGTTAATAACATCCACGATATTGCTTTTGTTTGCCTTGTTTTCAGCGTTGTTATGCTTATAGAAACATTCCTTCCACTCAAGGTTTTAGACAAGCCACAGAATGTTCAAATCTCATTGATCATAACCTTTTGCATCTTTGCAGTGCTGAGGACCAACCAACTTACATCTGACTTCTCTTGCAGTCTTGTTGCGTTGTATTCATTCTTGGCAATTGCCATTTTAAGCATTGCCGGGCTTATTGCACATGCAATTATTAACAAAAAACATTCCGCGAAAAAATAGGTCTGGGCGGAAATTATAATCAACTAACATAACCTAAGTGGCCCCCGCATTGTATGCGGGGGCCACTTTTTTTGCAGTATTTCTTTTTTCAGTATTCTATTTTCAGAGACTCTTCCAAATGGATTACTTCACCAT
>CAVCCW010000054.1:0-6472 GCA_963600825.1 Bacteroidaceae bacterium
AACAGAAGGGGCTCCGCCGGGGTAAAATCTTAAAAACATAATAAAAGCATAAAAAGCATACCTTTTCGCCTAAAACGGGGCAGAGGTATGCTTTTTCTTGAAAAAAGCCGCAACTTGGGCTTTTTGGGCGGAGTTGGTATGCTTTTTTGCTTGTTGAGCGGCTGACTGAACGGTTAAGCTGAGTGAACGACTGCGCTGAGTGAACGCCAGCACTGAGTGAACGACTGCGCTGAGTGAACGACAGCACTGACTGAACGGTTAAGCTGAGTGAACGACCGAACTGAGTTAGTAGACTAAGCGGGTAGCTGAACAGACGGTTAAAGAGCTGGTCGCTCAGGCATTTTGCTTTTTTAGAAAACAAAATGGAGGAGCAGCATGTAGCAGACGGTGCCGCCGGCAATGGAAAGGAGCATTTGTCGTCTCCAAAGGTGTAGGCCGACGGTAACCAAAATGGCAATGAGCTCCGGCAGACCGTGACTGCCTTGCAGCAGAGATACATTTCTTAAACAGTACACCACCAGCAGCCCGAAAACAGCTGCCGGTAGAAGCTTGCCAAGATATTGGATGGCGGGAGGAATGGTACGCTTTTCATTGAACACTAAAAAGGGGAGAAAGCGCGTGGTCATGGTGCCAAGGATGCACAAACCAATGGTTATAATTTGTTGTGTGATAGTCATTTGCGTCATGGCTTTTGCTGCACCTCTGCTTTTTTTGGTTTTTCTGATTGCTTTAACGTCACAGGTTGCTTTAACCCTTCTGCTTGTCCCGGCTTTTCCGGTAGCTCAGACTGCTTTGTCTGACTGGGAAACTCTGGCTGCTCTGGTCCCTCTGGCAGTAACTTCTTTTTTAATAAAAGGAGCAAAACAATGATGGCAACCATGGTGGGAACCATGAAGGAATCTGCGCCAAAAAGCAGAAGGCAAAGAACGGAAACTCCAATGCCAAGGAGCGATGCAGTGTGATTCGTTTCTTTCAGCCATTGCTCTAAGAAAATAACAACAAACATGGCAGTCATAACAAAACTGATGCCATCAGTGTCAAAGGTAAGAAGGGAACCGACCAGTCCGCCGATGGTGGCACCGGAGACCCAATAAAAGCGGTTTAATTCTGTTACAAAGAGCATGAACCAGCCTTTGTCTACATCTTCTGGAATTTGGGCGGTGTAATTAATGGAAAAGGATTCGTCGCACATGCCGAAGATAAGGAAGAACTTTTTCCAACCGGTTCCTTTGTATTTCTCTAACATGGAAATACCATAGAATAGGTGCCTTGCCTGAATGAGCAAAGTCATGATAAATACTTGCAGTGGGGCAAAAGGACTTAGCAGCATTTCTACTGCAACAAATTCCAGGGAGCCGCCGAAGATCAGGAAGCTCATGAGCATGGGGTATACAAAAGAAAAGCCTGCGGTATTCATGTAAATACCATAGGCTAATCCTAAAAACCAGAATCCCGCAAAAATGGGAATGGTATATGGAAATGCGGCTTTCAGTGCTTTACGTTTCATAAGGAATCCTGCTTTAAAAAGTTTGTATTGAAAGTTTGTGCCAAGAGTATGTATTTGGAAAGTGCATCCGAAAAGTACAGGAAAAGAGTGTGCTTCTGGGGAAAGTTAGAGTAACTCGCCGAAGCATTCATCGGCGTTGGAGCCGGTAATGCGGACGGTGACCAGCTGGTCCTGGTAGGAATGGTCAGCGGTGACGCGAACGGGAATATAGTTCTTGGTGTAACCGGTGAAGTGGTCACCATGGAAAGCTTCGGCAAGAATTTCTACTTCTTTGCCAACCTGCTTGCTGAGGTAATCCGTGCGGAGCTCTTCCGCCACGGCAATCATGCGATGGGCGCGTTCCGTTTTAACAGCTTTGGACAGCTGCGGAAGTTCTGCCGCTTTGGTTCCCGGGCGGGAAGAGTAGGGGAATACATGAATCTTTTCAAAGCCGATTTCTTTGGCAAAGTTCATGGAAGTAATAAAATCTTCCTCTGTTTCGCCAGGAAAACCGACCATTAAGTCGGTGGTGATTGCCGCGTCAGGGAAGAGTCTCCGCAATTTCGTGCAGAGCTCTTTGTATTCGGCCGCGGTGTAGTGGCGATTCATAGCTTTTAGCGTATGGTCACAGCCGGACTGCAGGGAAATGTGGAACTGGGGGCAGAAGTTGGGAAGTTTACTGAGCTCCGTAATGGCTTCGTCCGAAATGTTGTCAAATTCCAAAGAGCCAATGCGGACCCGGTCAAAGCCCAGCCCGCAGGCAAGGGCAATTGGGTCTACAAAGGAGTGCCCGTTATCCAGCCCGTAACAGCAGAAGTTAATGCCAACCAGGACCACTTCCCTGTGTCCGGCTGCTTTAATCTGCCGCAGCTCCGCCTCTAAATCTTCCAGGGAGCGGGAACGGCTGCGCCCTCTGGCATACGGAATGATGCAATACGAACAGAAGCGGTTGCAGCCGTCCTGTACCTTGACAAAGACGCGGCTGCGGCCACCAAAACTCTTAATGGGTAAATTTTCAAACCGTTCTCCGCTTTCATGGGGCAGAATGCTGATGGAGCGGTCTCCAATGCTCTTGGCAAAGTATTCCTGTACCCGCGCCACTACTCCGCGGTGATCCTTGTTGCCGACCACAATGTCTGCCTCCGTCAGGCTTTCCGCCTGTGCCGGAAAGGCCTGTGGCATGCAGCCGGTCAGGACAACAAGACCGGTCGGCCGGTTCCGCTTGAATCTGCGGACCGCTTGCCGGGTTTTCTGGTCACTGACAGCAGTCACGGTGCACGAATTGACTACAACAATGTCACAATCCTCCGGGTCCGCAGAAATTGTGTACCCGGCCTGCTCAAACTGCTCTGCCATAGTCTCGGTTTCATATTGATTTACTTTGCAACCAAGGGTGTAAAAATAGACCTTCATAGGCGCTCCTTTTCATAAGTTCGCTTTATTATAATCAGGGCTTGTTTTCATTTCAACTGTTTGACACTCCATTGCCATAAATGGTATATTTCTATGTAGTTATATGGGAGAAAACGGGAGGTTATGAAAATGCTTGAGAAGAAATATCAATATCCGGTTATTTTGGTACCTGGCCTTTGCGCTTACGGCGAAAACGGTCTCGGCAAGGTGCTACCCTATTTCGGAAAAGCCAGCCAGCTGATTCGCGAAGAGGGATTGGAATGCTATACTGCTACGTTTGGCAGTCTCAGCGGCGTTTGGGACAGAGCTTGCGAACTGTATGCGCAGATTGTCGGAGGAACCGTTGACTACGGTCAGGCCCATTCCGAACGGTATGGTACAGAACGGTACGGCGCCACCTATGAAGGCTTCATTAAAAATTGGGACAGCACCAATAAAATTAGTCTGGTTGCCTACGGCTTCGGTGCACCGGTTGTTCGTTTGTTGGCCCACCTGCTTGAATACGGCTCCGTAAAAGAGCAAAGAACCGGTGAAGACATTTCTCCGTTGTTCCGTGGCCAAATGGGAGACTATATTCATGCCATCGTAACCCTTGCCGGCAACAATGACGGTACCACTTTCTTCCAGGCGGCAGACTATTATGTTCCGTGGTGTACTAAGGCACTGACATTGGCTGCCTGGGGCGGAAAAAGCCTCATCGCCAGTGTTAAGGAAATGATCAAAGACACACCAAAGAGCACGCCGTATGGTAACGTGCTGGAAGTAGCTGTGAACGGCTCTGGCAATTACAAGTTCCTGAACTTGGACAAAGATTTGCTGGAAAAATATGAAACTTCCGGGCGAGACAATATCTTCTTTGACGCCGGACTGGAAGGCATGGCACAGCTGAACAAATTGCTGAAGATTAACCCGAACGTTTATTATGTTTCTTATACTGGCGAAGTTACCAAGGATGCCAATGAGTATCTCCCAAAGAAAAAGGCTACCCATGGAAACCCGTTTACCACCAAGAAAAAGGACAAGCTGCTGGACTTTTACGTTCCTACCAAAAAGGCCGGCGTTCTGGCACCGCTTTCCCTGTTTATTGGTACCTTTAAGAACTATCTGCCGGACGCACCGCTGGTCACTCCGGTTTATCAGTGCAATGACGGCTTTATGCCGACCAACTGCGCACTGGCGCCAAGCACGGAAGAATATACCAGCTTCCATTATCTGGATACCTGCCGTCCGGGCGTTTGGTATCAGATGCCAATTGATGAAGAACGAAACCACTTGGCATTCCTGGGGCTGTTTCAGAAGAAGGAAGCCTATCAGGATTTGGTAGAAGACTATTTGGATATTCTTTGCAACATTGGCTAAATTGTAAATTGCTTAGCATGATTGGGGCACCGCGTGGTGCCCCTCTTTTATTGAAAAATACAATGCGATGTGATATCATGGAGGCTCCAAGAATAGATTTCAGAAAAGGAGGAGCCGATAGATGGATTTTACCAAGGACTATTCCTTAATTACTCCGCAAATTGAGCACCTGTCGTCTTTGGCTGTTGCCAATAGTGAAATTGACCCATCTCTTTACCTGCAATACAATGTAAAACGCGGGCTCCGTGACGCCACCGGTAAAGGCGTTTTAACCGGCTTAACCGAACTTTCCGAAGTACAGGGTCATGCCATGGTAGATGGTGTGGATACGGAAATAGAAGGCGTTTTAAGATATCGCGGATATGCTATTGAAGATTTGGTAGAACGTTCCTCGCAGAAACGCTTTGCTTTTGAAGAAGCGGTTTACCTTTTGCTCTTTGGAACGTTGCCGAATGAACAGGAATTTGAAGAATTTAAACAACTCTTCTCCGGCTACCGGAATCTGCCAACACACTTTGTGCGGGACATCATTATGAAGGCTCCCAGCAAGGATATGATGAATACCCTTGCCAGAAGTGTATTAACTCTGTATTCTTATGACAATACACCGGATGACATTACCGTAGAAAACGTGCTGCGGCAATGCCTGGAACTGATTGCCCTGTTCCCGCAGCTGTCAGTTTATGGATATCAGACCTACAAGTATTACCACGATGGAGATTCTTTCTTCATTCATGCACCAAAAGAAGAATATTCTGCTGCAGAAAACCTGTTGCACATGTTGCGCATAGACAGTCAGTTTACGGAACTGGAAGCCAGAACCCTTGATTTGGCTTTGGTTCTTCATGCAGAGCACGGCGGCGGTAACAACTCCAGTTTTACTACCCGTGTTGTTTCTTCTTCCGGTACCGACACCTACAGTGCCATTGCCGCAGCACTTGGCTCCTTGAAGGGACCACGCCACGGCGGTGCCAATATTAAGGTAGTCAACATGATGGAAGACATTAAATCCAACGTCAGTGACTGGGAAGATGACCGCGAAATAGCCGCTTATTTAAATAAAATTCTAAACAAGGAAGCCTTTGATGGCAGCGGTTTAGTTTACGGTATTGGACATGCAGTTTATACCAAGTCTGACCCACGTGCCAAAATCCTTCATAAGGTGGTGGCACAGCTGTCCCAGGAAAAGGATATGACCGAAGAGTTTGCCCTGTATGAACGGGTAGAACGGTTGGCTCCGGACCTGGTTAAGGCAAAAACCAAGAGCCAAAAAAGCCTTTGCGCCAACGTGGATTTCTACAGTGGATTTGCTTATACCATGCTGGGCCTGCCACGGGAATTGTATACTCCTATTTTTGCAATTTCCCGTATTGCCGGCTGGAGCGCACATCGCATGGAAGAAATTATTTCCCACGGCAAAATCATTCGTCCTGCTTACCGTTATGTTGGTACACCGAAGGAATACATTCCAATGGAAGAACGAAAGTAAATTGCAAAAAAACAAAGTAAAACAGCTGTTACAGAAAGCTTCTGTAACAGCTGTTTCTTTTTGAATACGTTCTGACGGCCGGGGCGTTACTTTACAGATTTACTCGGCGGCAGCGGTAGTAGAACTTGTAGTAGTTGTGCTGCTGGTGGAGATGGTGTAATCATCATCTTCTCCACCCCAGGGGAGATTGCCAGAATCAGTAGGCTCCGACGTTGCCGGTTCGCCCCATACTTGTAATTGGCATTGGGTACCTTTGTCATAGGACTTTCCAACAATCAGATCGGCAGAAGCAACGGTGCCGGAAGAATTGTCTCCGGTGTTGGGCTTTTCTACTTTAACAACGGTAAATCCAAGACCTTCCAATGTGGCCTTGGCTTCGTCATAGGTTTTTCCTTTGACATCTACCATGGTAATTTTGTCTGTGCCCTTGGAAACCGTCAGGGTAATGGTGGCACCCTTTTGCACGGTGCTTCCCTGGCTAGGACTTTGGTCAAGGACAACGCCGGCATCTTCGTCATCATCTGTCTTATATTTGACATCAAAGGTGAAGGAGTCACCATACTGGGACTGAACATCATCTAAGGTCTGACCAATAAAGTTCGGAACATCCACGGACTCTTCGTCATCCGTGTTGCTGGAAATTTTACTGCAGGCTGCAATCCCACCAAAAATCAGACCGAAAACCAGAAGTACCGCAAGAATGGTAATAATGACAATCTTGGCAG
>CAVCCW010000055.1:0-6349 GCA_963600825.1 Bacteroidaceae bacterium
ACCTATAAGTATATTCTAATGTGGCAGACCTTACTCTACCCCCAACGCCTTAAACACCGCATCCTCCGCGCTTTGATAGGGAATCAGCTGGAACGCGCTCATCAGGTCGGATGGAACCGTTGCAAAGTCCACAAAGGACGTCTGCGGCAGCAGGATTTTCTTTGCGCCGGAATCAAGGCAAACCTGTAGGGTGTCTGCCAAGTTTTCTACCTTCATCAGGGTTCCACTGATGCTGATTTCTCCCAATACCACAGTGGAGCTCAGGACCGGTTTGGCAAGTGCAACAGAGCACAATGCAATCAGCGTTGGCAGAGCCAGTTTACCGGTCATGCCAATGCCTTGCAAATCCTGATAGTTGACAATATAGTCTTTGGTCTGCGTGCTGATGTTTCCACTAATGCGGTTTCCATTTGCTTTCAGGAAATTAAATGCTGTATCGGTGGCTTCTTTGGCGGATCGGTCTGTGCCAATTCCGGTCTTTTCAAACTTCCCGTTGCCCGGCAACATCTGGCTTTCCAGGCGGAACAGCCCTATCATTCCGGTTTTGCTGCGGGACACGGTATAAACTTGCCCCGGATTGCACATGCCCTCCGGAATCAACTTTCCTCCGCCCTGCTCCGGTACGGAAACAAAGTGTTCTTCAAAGGTTTCTTTATCAATGTAGGAGAAGTTTACATCATAGAATTCCATGCCGCCCAGCTTTTTCAGCTGCTCTTTTACGCGGCGGCGCATTTCCAATGCCGTCTGAAGTGCTTCTTCCACTTCCTCCTTGGTAAACACGCCATCCGGATATAACAGCTTCAGGTACCCGTCCACCATTCTGCGAACCGCAATGGTATCCCGCTGATTCAGATTCCTGCCCAATCGGAAATATTGGTCAATGCTATTTCCATATTGTTCCTTGCGGAGTTCCCGGATAAATTCAGCCAGGTAGTCACTGATAAAGCCGTAGTCATTCGTAAAATGTTCCGGTCTAAACTTGGGAATTTCCCACCCGGGCAGGTAACAATGAATCCGGTCAAGGAAAGCGGTATCGGTTCCCATTTCAGGCGGAAACGGGGCAAACAGGCTGGATGTTTTCAGCAAGACATCTACGCTCTGGTTAATGTTGCCAACAAAGACCATGGAGGCAGTGGCTGCCTTCTCCTCTTTCCCTCTGGCAAAGGAACCGGAGGCCATGTAATCCTTCATAATCTGGATGCCGTCTTTGTCTTTAAAACGGATGCCGGCCACCTCGTCAAAAGCAACACAGTCCCAGAGGCCAACCAGTCCGACCGCCCGTCTGCTCATGTTGTAAAACAGGTTTGCAACCGTTGTCTGGCCGCCGGAAACCAGGATGCTGTTGGGGGAAATTTCCTTGTACAGGTGCGATTTACCGGTACTCCTTGGACCAAGCTCACACAAATTAAAGTTGTTTTCCACCAATGGAATCATGCGGGTAAGAAGCAGCCATTTTTCACGATAATTCAGTTCATTCGGCTCCATACCAATAGAGCGCATCATAATGTCCAGCCATTCTTCTTTGGTGAATGCTTTGCGCCCCATCTTCAGCTCATTTATATCAATGTGTGGCATCTGAATGGGAGTCAATCTTCTAATTTCAATAGGAGAAAATGCCTTGTTCTGCTTTTCTTCGTTGACAGCTTCATAACTCAGCTGCACAATGCACCAAATGCCGCCACATAAAAGACGATCATATTTTTCGGCATATTCATCCGCAATGGGAACATTGCCAATTCCCAAATTAGAAAACTCTGCCAAAAAGCAGTTTTTATTCATTTCAAGGCGCACGGTAACCATATCAATTATGGTATGGCTGCCGTTTCTTCTTAATTGTGCCAAAACCTTTTGTGCTTCATCCGGACGCACATAGTTTTCGGACAGAATGCTTTTAACGGTATTAACCCCTTGCTCAATTACTTCCGGATCATCAGTGGAACAATATTGTCCAAGCAAAAATTCCAGCACATAAACGGGAACATTGGCGCCCTCTTTAATGGATTTGGTCAGGTCCTTGCGGACAATTTTCCCATCAAAAAAGGCACGAAGTTTCTTGTTGATGTCACTGGTGTCAGAAAGGCCTTCCGGCTGTGTTGCAGTGTTTTGGGCGGGGTCCGCAAAAGGGGCCGCGTCATCCGCAAGCCCTGCGGTATCCGCAAGTTCCGTGTCTCCCGCAAACTCCGCATAGCCTTGCGCAATCTTCTCTTCCATGTTATCCATTGGCATTAGCCCTCCTTTGTCAGCTCTTCATGTGTCTGCTCCAAGATGTGCAGCATATAGTCCATTGCAAGATGTTCTCCGCCTAAGAATTGGTATTTTTCATCCAGATAATTTTCCACCTGAATTAAAATGGAAAAAATATTGTTGACAATGGACATTGGGACATCCTCTGTTCCGTACATTTGCATACCCATTCTGAAAATTCCTGTCCAGAACGTGCCAATCGGCGATCCAGCAGAAAACATATTTTTATAAGACTGCCCTACTGTGGTATTGTTTGCAATTTCTTTTATGTAGTCTTCCGCTGTCAGGATAGTGTTAATGCCTAAATAAGCAGTTGCATCATCTATCATTTTCAGCTTTGTAGTTTTGGGTTGCTTTGTCATCATTACCAGGTCACAGATAAAGGGCAGAAACGGCAGTTCCAGCTGGATTGTTTTTTCTTCTTCCGATGCATCATCCAGCGCATTTACACCATTTAACAAATCCGCATAAAGCCGTTTCATTTCATCCAAATGATCCCGCACCGGAATTTCAGAAAACATATCTATTTCTGAAATAGGAGTTTCCGGAAGATGATTCATCTGGTAATCCACACTGGAAATAAATGCAAGACTAATTTCACTGGCGCTCCTGTTTCTTGGATCTCCAAGGGTAACAAAGTTCTGAATGATAGACGTCATATAGTCTTCCATGTCCTTCAAATCCTGTTTTGTTCCGGATTTATACAGTGCACGGAAAAAGGCATTCCAAAAGGCACCCAAATGGCTTTTGCTTATGGAAATAATCTCCCTGAAATTTCCAACCTCCTGCCCCTTTATTGCCGCAGTTAAAAACTCGGCTTGGGTAAAAGGGAACAAGGAATCATACGTTTGGAAATACAATTTCATAAGACCACGCTGCTTCTTAAGTATGCAGCGCTGTTTTTCCAGGACAAGAGCAAAGGCATATAACGCAAGGTAGCTGCAGCCGGCAATTACTTCTTTCGGAATATAACGACTGGAGGCCTTCCCTATCACCTCCAAAGCAAGATTGCTGGCCTTGGTGCCGGCATCCACAATTTGTTGGTTACATTCCTGATAAAAAAGATTCCGTTCTTTCTGGGTTTCCCTGGAAGCATGCAGAACCGAAAGCCCTACCAAATCTGCAAAATCTAAGCTCATATGGCGTACCTCCTTTTTCAAGGGTTAGTTAAAGAAGCCGAAGTCATCGGCAAAGGCAATGTCAATCTGGAATTCTTCCCGCTGTGGCATTTGCAATCCGCTTTCATCTGAAATTACAAGATAGTACGTTTCCTTACTGTCAAATTGTAAAGACTTCAAATTGAACGTACAGCGGAACACTCTGTCCTGTTCCTCTGTTTTGTCTGCAATAATCCGCGATGTATCGCTAACCACTTTCCCGGTAGAATCCGTAAAATACAAGGAATAATTTGCTTTTTCACGGTTGTTGCCAACCGCTTCTTTCTGATAAAAATTCAAAGAGAAAATCATGTTGCTGATCTTTCTACCAGAAGAAAGCAGGTTTACTTCAACCGGCTTGGTATCTATCAAAGCACGGTTCTTTTGGTAGGCTGTGCTACCGGTGCGCAGGAAATGATAGTCAATCAATGGTACAACCATTTCCTGTAAGCTGATTCCTCCGTGGACAAAATTCAGGCCGCCTCCGCTCATCTTGATGCGGACATTTTCACGCGGGGCAAAGGCTTTGTAACCAGTTTCTCCGCCCATGAAGTTAACCGGCAACAAGTATTCTGGAGTGGCATCTTCCTGCATTATGGCATACCGTCTGCCATAATCCACTTCTTTGCCATTCCAGCTTTCTTTAGACACCTTATCATCTTCCGTAAGCGGACTATAGGTATAAAGGAAGCCATGGTCAGCCGTTACTAAAACACGTGTCCCACCAAATTCGTTTACTATAATGCGAACCAGATTTTTAATTTCTTCAATGGCTTCATCACAAGCAGGAAAGACCGAACTGTCTGATGTATGGGAAGCTTCATCAATCTTGTCATGATAGATGTAAACCACATTCATGCCCTTTACCAGTGCCTGTCTTTCTGCACGCTTTAAGCCAATAATGTTCTTATATTGGAGTGCCACACTTGCAGGATTTTCTGTTTTTAAAACCTTATCCCTGTTACTGCTTTCTGTAGATTGACCGTCTGCCAAGACAGAAAGACCGCCATTGGATTTCTCCTGTACAGAAAGTTCTTTATGAGGAAGAAGCGCAGCCATTCCATACGGCGTAATGGTTGGGAAAATGCCGCACATACTACCCAAAGACACTTTACTCTGGGTTTCTCTACAAAGCTGTTCTGACAAAGAGACTGCCACTTCATAACGCAAGGCATCGGAAATAATAACAAACACACGGGTGTCACTATGTTGAATGTTGTTTTGGTAAAAATCTGTTTGCCGGTTTACTTCCTGAATATAACCGTGCTTTTCCAAGTCTTCTGCAGCAACATCAGACCAGTTGCTACCAAGTCCGTTCAGGTACCAACCGGCATATAAGGCTTCCACCTTTTCCACTACATGCTTAAAAAGGTCATCCAGAAGATCATTGGAAGCTTTCAGGCTGCGCTGGAAACACAGATGGAACTGCCGGTAAAAGCTGTCCATCCGATAATAATCCTGTGTGTATCCATCCCAGATTTCCTTGGGCTTTGCCATATGGAATCCCGCCGTATGTTCCAGGAAAAAGGATTGCATTTTGGCAATTTGGAAAAGGCCTTCATAGTAACTGGACACAGTGTCATACCATACCATGGTGCGGCGTTTCTCCACCGTCTTCGTAATGACATCCACCTGAATAAACTGATCCTTAATTTCTGTCATCAGCTTGGTAAGGATAACTTCATTAATACATGGGAAACATTCCGTATCCTGCAAATCCTCTATATGAAGTTTACTAAACCGCTGGTAAAGGCGTGTTTCTCCTTCCACCGCACGCGCAACTTTGTACAGATCCTGCAAGTCGGAAGAATGCAACCAATCCGAAACAAAGTCATAACAGAAAGACTGATGCGGCAAAGACAGGAAGTTTTCCAGTCCATTTAAATATTCTTTGCGGATGGTTCTGGTGGAAGCTGTCAGCAAAATATGCGCTGCCAGCTGAGCAAGGTTTGGATCTTCTTCCTGATATCCTGTTGCCTGCTGTACCAGTGCCCAAAATGCTGGCTGTGCACCATAACCAACAAGGCCTTGATATACTGAATTGGATTCTATTTCCAAGTCATCCTTCAAGACAGCGCGGATAATTTCATTTGGGTTGATATCCTTCACGCCGCAGATTACTGCCATTACTGCCAAGTGCATCTGTGCAGAAGTAGTAATACTTCCTGCCATTGCTGCAACCTTGGCTCGACGTTCCTTGGAATTGAAGAACTTATGGTATTGTTTGACCTGCTTTCGTAACATCTGCGAGCCAGACAATCCCATTTCATCCAGCCAAATTGTATTCAAGTCGGCACGGAACGGTTCGTCGCTGTACAGTTCTATGTTAAGGAACCAGTTGTCCTCCGGGTGTGCAAAAGAGATGGGACAATAGACCAGATAATTGCTTGCTGTATCATCTATTGCCAGTAATTTTTTTAGTTCAAAATTGTTTGATCCGGTAGCCTTAATAAGCTTTGCGTCATTCAAAGCAATATCATCTATCTGATCTTCAAATTCCCGGTCTTCGTCATACCAGAAGATGACGCGGCGCTTATAAAACTCCGGCAGTGGTGCGGCAAATCGCCGGTTCAAATCCTGTATTATTTTTTCGGCATCCATCGCTTGTGCCTCCCTTACGCTTACTGATAAATTTTCGGTCATTGTCTTTCGATAATTTCCCAATAACCAAATCGTTTACCGCCATTTCTACGAATACGACCGGTTTCCTTCAAATGATTGATTGCCCTCTGAACAGTTTTATAGGAAATCCCCATTTGGTCAGCCATAACAGACATGGAAATGTCCTGTTGGGCAGCAATCATGTCCAATATGCGCTGTTCGGTCTCATTTTCCTTTCGGTCATCCTTTTGGACATTCTTTTGGTCATCGTGTCCGTTTGGAATGACAGCACTGGACAGTGCCGTAAACTTAACCGTCAGATCATCGCCCAGAACTGTGTATTCCGG
>CAVCCW010000056.1:0-6268 GCA_963600825.1 Bacteroidaceae bacterium
GTTTCAGCCCAAAAAGTATGCATTTAAAATGGCAGCCTGGCGGAGCCCCTTCTTTACCCAAGGAAAAGTGCATACTTTTTCCCGCTTAAAGCCCTTCTGGTATGCACTTCCGGAAGAAAGTGCATACCAAACCAGCGTTTCAGCCCAAAAAGTATGCATTTAAAATGGCAGCCTGGCGGAGCCCCTTCTGTCACATTCCCAGCGGAGCCCCTTACGGTATTCTCCCGGCGGGACGCCCCTTATCTCAAAAAGGTGAACCCCGCGACAACGCGGGGTTTTCTAATTCAAAAAAGACTGCACCCCGCGCCACTACGGCGCGGGGTCCCCCAAAAAAGAGGCCATCCAGCACGCACCAGACAGCCTCTTCCTTACCTTATTTAATTGTTGCAATTGCACAGTTGCTGCGCAAACACCGTATAAAATCCAAGTGGGCACCACATATAAGCTACGTGGCCCCAACCACAAGAGCTACATGGGTTAGGCATCCGCAGCGCATCCATAAGCACATCTTGCGGATCCGCCTGCTCATCAGCAAAGAAGTAATCAAAAAAACAGCTTCATAAGCTTACACCAGCTTCAAGCCTCAGGTATTCCCCGTCAACCAAGCAACCACAAAGAACGCCGCAAAACCAAACAGGTAAATCAGCCCAATAATGGACAAAACCTTCAGCCAAGGCTTTACCTGATGTTCCTTCGTGTTAACCAGCTTGTAGTTTAACAAAGCAAAGAACGGCGTGGTAATGAAGGATGCAATCATGGCAAACCGCAGCATAGTGGCAACGTTACCAGAGAACAGGTAAACAATTACCAAACCAATAACGGAAGTTACCGTCGTCCAAATAGGCAGTGCCTTTTTGGGCGTTTCTTTTTGGCCAAGTAACAGTCGCAGGGCTTCCGTGTTAGCTCTGGAGTAACCATCAATAACCGTCAAAACAGTACCAAAGATGCAAAGGAATGCAATGAAGGTAATCAGCAATCTGGACCAGCTGCCAAATACCGATGCGTACATATTAACAAACTGTGCAATGTAGGCGGCGGATGCGCTGAGGACTTCCTCGCCGGAGCCAAATTGGATTAACGCGCCCAGGGCGCAGAAGATCAGCGCCAAAATTGCGGTGCCGATGTAGCCAACGTTGAAGTCAAAGGTGGCGTCTTCCACAGACAGATCCTTAACCTGCTTCCTCTTTTCCACCTGCCACATGGAGTTGATGGCGGAAATCTCAATTGGGCAAGGCATCCAGCCCATTAAGGAAACAATGAACGGCAGGGCCGCCAGGTGCCATGGAGAGGGGGCCTCAAAGTCAGGGGCGTACTCGCGGTGTTTAAAGAGCGCCAGCACAACTGCCAGCACCGTGGCAATGGTCAGTGCCGTCATAACCCACTTGGACAGCGTGTCCAGGAACTTGTAGCCGCCAATCAGCAACATGGCCCAGATGACAACAATAATGATGGTGGTCAGCTGGGAAATGGTCAGCCCAAACCCGGTCGGCGAGACATTGTACAAAATTGCTGCACACAAAATCCCAACCCCGGCGGTATTGACCAGCGCAGAGAACACGTTCAGCACAAAGAAAATGGCAAGCCAGACTTTCCCTTTTTCTGCGTACCCCTCTATCAGGCTTTTGCCGCTTTCCATGGTGTACTGCGATCCAAACCGGAAAAACGGGTACTTAAACACGTTAATCAGCACAATGACCAGCGCCAGCTGCCATCCGTAAATGGCGCCCGCCTGCGTAGAGGAAACAATGTGGGACCCGCCAACCGCAGCGGATGCCATCAGAATTCCCGGCCCAAGGGCCTTCATTTTACTTTTCCAAGTAGATTGTTTTGTTGCTACTTCCGTGGCCATAACAACCCCTCCTAAATCAATATGAACCTATTTTAGGAAAGTGACTTGGAATAGCAAGGGTTTCTTGGAATTTGCACAAATTTTCTTGGGCGATGCAGTGGTGTTGCGGTCAAAACGGCATTTTTCGGGGCGATGTAGGGGTTTACGGTGCCGGGAAAGTCAAAACTGCGGCTATAACTCCAACAATAAAAATGATAGCAGCCACCCACTTTGGAATCGGCGTTACATTCTTACTGAAGAGATCCTCCAGCAACGGGTTAATCAAGATGCCGGTTACTAAAAACAGAACGCCACTTGCTATAGCATTAGATACAAAGCAGGTTACAGCCAGTAACACCGTTGCCACAGACAGAATCCAGAAGAAGACAGCATAAATAATGTCTCCCACTGATTTTGTGCCTGTATGATTGGCCTTTCTGGCTGCTTTTGCTGCAGCACGTTCTTCTTTTTCTGCAGATTCCCGCTCTGCCTTTTCGGCAGCACGCTGTTCATCTGTGTCTTTTAAATATTGCAAATATTCTTCATCAGATAAATCCTTTTGCTCCTCTGTTCTATAAACAGGAGGAAGCGCATAAACGGGCTTATCCTCAATGGCCAACTGCAATTTCTTCTGTGCTTCCGTAATCTGGTTTTCCAAATTCTTTACAGAGGCTTCCTGTTCCGGTAAAAGGAAGGTCTCCGGAACCGGTGTTGTGGAAAGTCTGTTTAATAAACCAATCATGGTTTGCGCGTCATGCTGGGCTTGGAAGAACTCTTTACTTGACTGGTCCACCGGTGCAGAAATTAACGCTACTTCTGATGTAAATCCGTCCAGGTTTACCAGTACCCCTAAATGGTTGCAGGTTGGAATTTGGTTGGTTTCACTGGTTGTAATATGCTCTTTTTTCCCAAGCCCTACACCGCCAACAACGGCGCCGGCTGGCCCTAAGAGAACTCCTCCTACAACTGCCCCACCAAGAGAGCCATGCTTTTTGGTCTTTCCTTTTTCTGTTGTTACCGTGCGGTAACCATCCAGCTGATTTATTTCTGCGCCTTTAATACTGGTAAAGTAGAAATCAGACCCATTTACTTTAATTTTCCCCTCTGTCTGATTCACTAACAAAGCTCCGGAAGCATAAGGTTGCCACCTAGACCTGGCAATTCTTTGAATTTCATTGACCCGTGCCTGACAGAGTTGTTCGCCCTGTCTTCGAATTGTATTAATTTTATTTTCATAGGCTCGGTCCATATTTTTGTGAAGGTTGGCAATCACCTTGTCACGATACTTGGAGTCGTTCACAAATTTGGTTAGTTCTTTTTCGGGGTTCATAGATGGCACATCCTTTCATTTATTTTTCATTTATCCTATTTGCTCTGTTTCGGAGATACTCCTGCAAGCCCGGATCAGTGCAGAACACATAGTACCCTTTCATACCTCTGGTCATCAGGGTTCGATACGTGTTTTTAATAATCAGGTATTAAAAATCTGATTTTTTATTTTGAAACAAGTCCTTTATTGTCTTCTGGTCCACATTTAATTTAGACATACAGTTCCTCCAAGAGCTTGATTATTCTTTGTAAGAAATCAACATCATACTTTGACCAGCCCATTGACCAATGAGTTAGATACCTCCAGTATGAAAAAAGATAGTTCCCGACAACTTGCCTTTCTGCGTGTTCAAGTACATAAAGTGTATTACGCTTTTTCTGCCGTTCACTATGTGCTTCTTTAAGATTTAAACCGCAATTTTGCAAGAATGCATCATAACTGTTACCACAGTCCATTTCATATCCGAGGCCCCACATAGTTTCGGGAAAATCCTCCCAATACTCAATATTGGGTTCATTTAGATATTTATCAAATATACCGTTGCAATACTTCATAAGATTATCCGGCAACGCTAACTGCGTTCTCCTTTACCTCTTCAATTACAGCCAAGATTTCACCACGCGTTTTGGCATCAAAGAGTTTGATAAAGCCTACAGGTTTATCAAACGGTGGCTTTTGCAAATCAGTCAGGTTTTCCATATATCCATTCTGTTCTATATGGTTGATGATCTTGTTTACAAAGGAAATCTGTCTCTGATTTAAAGACTGGTCATTGATAAATTTGGAGAAAGCCTGCATCGCCGCTTCGTGATCCATTTTAGCAATTTTGCGAACTAATAAGCCAAACGGCGTATCTCCGAATTCTCTTTGGTAATCTTCCTTGCTTCCCAGTTCACTAGTCAGCACACGTTCCAATTCCTGATAATCCCCTTTGGAAAGCTTAATGTTGTGCGTAAGCTTATGGATTGCCATAGAATTTCCGTGTTCTCCTATGTATCGATTTACCTTCTCCCGGTAATCTTCAAAATCATAGGCCGGGTCTAAACCAACGCCTTCTGTTTGTCCAGTTATCGGATCCATCAGACGTGTGTGTATTGGTTTGCCGGGATTCTTATCAAGGAATTTTATCAATTCACGAAGTTCTACGCGGACTTTTTCAAAAAGCAAGACATCATTTGCTGTCCAGAATTCATCCGTCCCTATTTCTTTAATAACAGGCAATTTCTTCTTTATCTGAGGAATAGTAACTTTCTTTTCCAAAGCAGTTGCAATATCACAAAGCTGTTTTTTGGCGAACTTAAAAGACGGCGTTTGCTCCATAGAAGAAAGAATTAATCCATACATAAAATTGTCAAATCTTTTGGCAAGATCATCATCGTCTTGTAGCCGCACAAGCGGAGCAATATGTTGTAGCAATTCTCCCTTATCACCTTCGCTGATAACGTCAAACGCTGATTCTTTCTTGAATTTTTCAACATATTGCATTTTTAGTTTTACAGAAATCAAGGCCGGATTAAGTTCCACCACTTGTGAATGACAGCCTTTTACTAATTCAGACCTCCAGCTTTGATAGGACTCTTCTGCATACGTTGCTTCCTGCAAAAGAGAAATTATTTTTACTTGCTTGCCGAAAATACTTTCGCTCAGTGTCTTTGTTTCTTTTGATTCAAAGCCTTCTTTATGTTCTCTGAAATACTCAAAGTTTCCACAGTAGTCAAAAATCAGGAAACGTTTTTTGTCTGTATATTCTCCATCCATTTGATCAAGACAAGTCAGGCCTTTACAGAGACGGGTTCCTCTACCAATCATCTGCCAAAACTTAGACTTTGATCTTACCTTTTTAAAGAAAACCAAGTTTACACACTGTGGAACATCAATACCGGTATCCATCATGTCAACAGATACCGCAATATAAGGAGGCTTATCTTCTATCTTAAAATCATCAATGATTGTCTGCGCGTAGGCATCATCACAAACAATTCGTTGTGCAAAAACGCCTTTATATTGAGGATACAGCTTATTAAACCGTTCCAATATAAATTCTGCATGATGTTTGTTTTGCGCAAAAATAATTGTTTTCCCAAGACGGTCTCCGCCAGCCACATGAATACCCCGGTCCATCAGGTCTTGAAGCACCGTATCAACTGTAACCTCATTAAAAATAAACTTATTCATTTCTTTGGATGGAATAAAATCCGGCAGGAAACCATCTTCTACAAAGTCTTCCTCGTAGCGTTCTTTATCCTCCGGAGAAAGGTCATCATAAGTAATACCCTCATCCAAAAACTTGGTTTGTACTTCATAGTTATAGTACGGCACAAGAACGTGGTCCTGATAAACGGCAGTCTCATAGTCGTATGCATAAGTCGGCACGCCATGTTCCATTTCAAAGAAATCATACGTATTCCGGTCAACATCGGTTTTTGGGGTAGCGGTTAAGCCAACCATAATTGCATCAAAGTATTCAAAAATAGCCCGGTACTTTTTGAAAATACTTCTGTGACTTTCGTCAATAATAATCAGGTCAAAATGGGCCGGAGTAAATAATCGAACGCCGTCTTTGCTCTTCGTGTCATCAATGGCATTCAGTATAGTGGGGTATGTTGAAAAGACAATGCGCGCATTACGATCATCTTTGTTCGTGCAAAGATTGCACAAAGACATATCCGGAAGATAATTCTTAAAGTCATCCTTTGCTTGCTTTACTAACGCTGTACGGTCGGCCAAGAACAGAATATTGGTAACATATTTTCCTCTGCTAAGTACATCTGTCAAGCTGGACGCCGTTCGTGTTTTTCCGGTACCCGTTGCCATAACAAGGAGGTGCTTGCGAAAACCCTGTTCCACTTGCTCGCAGATAGCACGAATTGCTTCTTTCTGGTAATAACGATCTGTAATTTTATCGTCGATTTCGATTGTCATTAAATCGGTCTTTTCTGATCGACGGTTCATTAATTTTTGCAAATCATCTTTGCTGAAAATCCCGCTAACCGGACGTTGTGGCGCAGAAAGATCGTCCCAAAAATAGGTTTCAAAACCGTTGGTGGTAAACATCATCGGTCTGCGTCCAAACTTGCGTTCCAAGCAGTCTGCATATAGCACAGCCTGTT
>CAVCCW010000057.1:0-6023 GCA_963600825.1 Bacteroidaceae bacterium
GCAAGCACTGCTTTCTTGCCAATTAACCCTGATTTGTGTAATCTGAAACCAAGCTGAGTGAGGAATCTATGGCGAACAGGACTATGAGCTAACAAGACTAAGGACAAAGAGAACCATGGACCAAGGTGACTATGAGCAAACAGCACTATTGGCAAGCGGATCCATAGACAAACCAAACTATACCCATATAGCTGTCGGAGTCAGACTATAGGAGAAATCAGGACATAGGAGGGTACCAATGGACTTTGGCCAACAAATCAAGAACATTCGCAAGGAAAAGAATTTAACCCAGGAGCAGTTTGCCATTAAGCTGAACGTCAGCCGGCAGGCGGTTTCCAATTGGGAGAATAATAAAAATCTTCCGGACATCGGGATGCTGATTCTTATGTCGGAGGTGTTCCAAATCTCGCTGGACCAGCTAATTAAGGGGGAGGACCAAATGAACAACATGACCGAAAAAATTATCCAAGATGGCAGTGAAACCAGGCGAGCCAGATTTAATACCATTACCATAGTCATTGGCGCTTTATTACTTTGCCTTGGCATTCTTTTGCTGGTAATCAAGGCTTTTTCAGTGGAATACGTTGACGCAAGCGGCATCCTGCATGAAAATTTCTTTTTGTTGCCGCTAGGCTTCCTGTCTATCTTTTGCGGCCTAATTGCCTTTGCAACGGTAGGGATAAAAACCATTGTTAAAAAGGTAAAGGAAAAGGTAAGGGATAAGCACCAAAACAAATAATAATGAAAGAGACCCCAATACAGGCACCCCGGCTGCCAAACTGCTTTTACGCAGATCGGTAACTGGGGTGTTTTTATGCAGTGCGGCAATAGGGGTGTTTTTGCGTAGCCTGGCACTGGGCTTTCCTGCTATGTGTGACACCATATGTAAGCGCGGGAGCAGCATGGCCGCCCGCACGGATTTTGCCTGGAATTTTTAAGAGGAAAAAGTGGTAAATTAGGCGGTAGTAACCGGAAAAATGTGCTACAATAACCGGAGTTAATGTCCGAACAAGAAGGAGTAGGAAAGAAACTATGAAATTAGGTATCGTCGGGTTGCCGAACGTCGGAAAAAGTACTCTGTTTAATGCCATTACCAATGCAGGTGCACAAAGCGCCAACTATCCGTTTTGCACCATAGAGCCAAACGTGGGTGTAGTTGCCGTTCCGGATAAGCGCTTGGATTTGCTGGCAGAGTTGTACCATCCGAAGAGCGTGGTCCCGGCCAGTATTGAATTTGTAGATATTGCAGGTCTTGTGAAAGGCGCTTCCAAAGGGGAAGGTCTTGGCAACAAGTTCCTGTCCCATATCAGAGAAGTGGACGCCATTATTCATGTGGTTCGCTGTTTTGAAAATAATGATATTGTTCACGTAGAAGGTTCCATTGATCCCGGCCGGGACATTGAAACCATTAACTTAGAGCTGATTTTGGCAGATGTTGAAGTGCTGGACAAGCGGATTGTCAGAGTGCAGAAAGCCATGAAGGGGGACAAGTCCCTCGGCAAGGAACTGGCCATTCTGGAACGCTATAAGGAGGCATTGGACAATGGCCTCTGCGCCCGTACCGTAGAAGTAACGGAGGACGAAAAAGAGCTGTTGACCGACTTCAACCTGCTGACCAATAAGCCGGTTATTTACGCCTGCAACATGGGCGAAGACGACTTCCTTGGCGGAATAGAGTCTAACGCACGGTACCAGGCGGTCAAGGCCATTGCCGAAGCCGAAGGTTCTGAAGTACTTCCAATCTGTGCCGAGCTGGAGGCGGAAATTGCCTCCTTAAGCAAGGAAGAGAAAGCCGAGTTCCTTGCCGATTTGGGCATTGAACAGGGCGGCCTGGACCTGCTGATCCAGCGCTCCTATGATTTGCTTGGCCTGATGTCCTTCTTAACGGCGGGCGAACCGGAGGTTCGTGCCTGGACCATTAAGAAGGGGACAAAGGCCCCGCAGGCCGCGGGAAAAATCCACTCCGACATTGAACGTGGATTTATCCGCGCCGAGGTCATCAATTATCAAACTTTGCTGGAGCAGGGCTCCCTGGCCGCCGCCAGAGAAAAGGGCCTGGTTCGCTCCGAAGGAAAGGACTATATCATGCAAGATGGCGATGTAGTTCTGTTCCGCTTCAACGTATAATCCTAAAAAACAGAAAAGGGATGCTTATGAAAAAAGAAAAAAATAAGCAGATTACTGCGCAATTGTCTCCAACAGTTGCACAAAAAGAAAAAATGGAAGACTCTGTTGGCGACGGAAAGATTAGTTACAAAAGACTTGTCAGCGTCATTATTACCAGTGTAATTGGAATTATTACCAATGTGGCGTTGGGCCTTATTAAGGTGTTTGTTGGTTTAGCATCTAACTCTATTGCCATTATGTCAGATGCCATCAACAACTTTACGGACAGTATTTCCTCCATTGTTACCATTGTTACCATGGCTTTGGTAGGAAAGGGAGCCACCAGAAAACATCCCTTTGGCTTTGGTCGTATGGAATACTTTTCCAGCATGATTATTGCCATTCTTGTTTTGGTAACCGGTACCGAATTCCTGATTAATTCCGTCCGGAAAATTATTACGCCGGAAGAAACCTCGTATACCACGGTTGCTTTAATTCTTTTGGTGGTTGCCATCCTTGCAAAGATTGCGCTTGGTATTTATACCAAGCATTCGGGGAAGAAAACTAACTCGCCGAACTTAGTGGCCTCCGGCCAAGACGCTTTGTCCGACGCCATTATTACCGGGGTTACTCTTGTTGCTGCTTTGGTAACCAAATTTACTGGTATCATCATTGATGGCTGGGTTGGTGTAGTAGTTTCCCTCTTCGTGTTAAAAGCGGGTATTGAAATCTGCCTGGAGGTTTTAAGCAAACTGATGGGTGACCGTCCGGAAGCAGATCTTGCAGATAAGTTGATGGATCGCATCCGCAACACGGAAGGCATTGTTGGCGCTTATGACTTAATTCTTCACAACTACGGTCCCAATATTTACATTGGTAACGTTAACGTAGAGCTGGATGAAGACCTGACAATCCGGGATGCCTACAAAATTATTCATCCATTGAACACAGAACTGTTTAATGAATACGGTGTATTCTTCTACTTTGGCTTCTATTCCATTAATGTGCAGGACGAAGACGTTTATCATATGCGTAATGCCGTTAAAGCAACGCTTTTGGAAGACCAGGATGTCCTTCAGATTCACGCTTTCTTTGTAGACACAAAGGAAAAGCACATGAGTTTTGATGCCGTTCTCAGCTTTGACATTAAGGATCCCATTCCCAAAATTATGGAGCTGAAGCGGACGGTCAGCGAACTGTATCCGGACTATGATATCACCATTGTTCCCGACCGTGACTACACCTTAACCAAAAAGTAAACACGGTAAGGGAAACATGCCAAAGGTATTGCGCTACAGTGAATGCGCTAAGCAAGCGCTCTACGGAAACGTGTTAACGTAAACGAGCCAAAGAAAACAAGTCAAAAAACAAGCCTAAGTAAACAAGGCTAAAAAAACACGCTAATAGAAAAGCTGATTAAGCAAAAGGCAGGGTACCCCGTGTGGGTACCCTGCCTTTTGTAATCAGAAAACAACCGTGTTGTACGTGGGCTGCGTTGTAAATCAAAGCCATCGCGTTGATACCTGAAATACTGTTTTTATTGGTAAGGTTAAATCTAAATGGCTACGTTGAAATGCTACCTATTTTTCTCTTTTTATGGGAAAAGGCCTCTGGCTGGCAAAAGTTACAATTCAGTGCTTTAAACTTTAACGGTTTAAAGCGTTGACACATTGCTGAAAAGATGGTGTAATAAAAGCAGCTTATTTCGGAAAAGGGGAATTGCTTTGAAAAATATTGCCGTGAAAAATCGATTTTTGATTTTGGTCAGTGACAGTATCCTTCTGACCTTCTTAGGTTTGGTTTACGCCTGGAGTGTGTTCAAAAAACCACTGGCCGTCGCCTACGGATGGGACGACAGCCAGTTAACATGGACTTTTACCATTTGCATGTTCCTGTTTTGCCTTGGTGGCTTTGCGGGAGCACAGTTTTCTAAAAAGCTCAGCCACAGGCAGCTGACGTGGACGTGCGGCGGGTTGATTGGAGTAAGCTTCATCGCCCTGGGGCATATGACAAGCCTGTGGCAGCTGTATGTTTTGTATGGCGTTGTGATTGGGCTTTGCGTCGGCATAGTTTATAACTGCGTGCTGGCCACCGGAAACAAGTGGTACCCGGACAAGGGCGGACTGGTGGCTGGTCTTCTGCTGATGTTCTTCGGCGCGGGGTCCTTGTTCCTTAGCCCGCTTAGCAATGCGCTGTTGGAAGCGTACGGTTTAAAGAAAGCCTTTTATATCCTGGGTATCTTGTTTATGGCAGTAATGCTGCTGTTCGGCTTTGCCGTTAAGATGCCGCAGGAAGGGGAGGTGCCGCAGACAGCAGTCAAGGCCCTGCCCAAAGACGAACAGCAGGTTGCGCCGAAGGACATGCTGAAGACCGCCAACTTTTGGTTCTTCTTTATATGGTGTATGCTGGGGACTGCCATCGGCATTGCCGTGGTGGGGCAGATCTATACCATCTCCAGCTTCATTGGTTTGTCCGGCACCACGTCCGCCCTTATGGTAAGCCTGTTTGCGGTGGCCAGTGGCGTTGGCCGCTTTGCCTTCGGCTACTTTTACGACAAAAAAGGGCGGAAGCTGACCACCCTGATTCTTAGCCTTTTATTTGTTTGTGGCGGTTTGTCTTTGCTGATTGGACTGCTGGCAAACGTGACCGTTTTCACCATTCTTTCCTTTGCCTTTTTTGGCGTAGCCTACGGCGGCGTTACCCCAACCAACGCCAACTTTGCACGCAGCTTTTACGGCAATCAGCATTACGCAACCAACCTTAGCCTGGTCAACTTCAACATCCTGATTGCCGTTTTCCTTGGCCAATATATGGGCTCCACTCTTTACGTAACCACCTCCGGTTACACCGCCACCGCCATAGCCCTGACCATAACAGCGCTCCTTACGATAGCTGTCCAGTTCTTCATTAAGGACAAGCAGCCAAAATGAAACGCCGGTATAAGGATACACTGGCAATAGGACTAGCTGCCAATAGGACTAGCTGCCAATAGGACAAACTGGCATAAGGAAATACTTCCATATGGGTAAGCTGGCGTAAGAAAACTTTGCCATAAGAATAAGCTGCCGTAAGGAAACTTTTCCATAAGAATAAGCTGCCGTAAGAAAACTTTTCCATAAGAATAAGCTGCCGTAAGGGACCACTCCGTAAGGAAAGACTCCAAAAGGAAACGCGCATATCAAAAATAAATCGCATAAGGAGTAACCAACTTAGGTGGCAAATATCGGATTACAGCTTCATTTGCCACACGAAAGTGGAGTTTGTGTGGCAAACATAGGCGACAGACCCAGATTTGCCACACAAGAAGGATTGGATTAGCCGTGGCTTGGTAATCAGCAATTGTTTCGCGTGGCAAATGTCGGGTTACAGCTTCATTTGCCACACGAAAGTGGAGTTTGTGTGGCAAACATAGGAGGCAGGGCCAGATTTGCCACACAAGAAGGATTGGATCAACCGCGGCGTAACAGTCAGCAGTTGTTTATTGTGGCAAATGTCAGATTACAGCTTCATTTGCCACACTAAAGTGGAGTTTGTGTGGCAAACAGAGACAGCAGACCCAGGTTTGCCACACGTGAAAGGTTAGATCAGCCGTGGCTTGGTAATCAGCAATTGTTTCGTGTGGCAAATGTTGGGCTACAGCTTCATTTGCCACACTAAAGTGGAGTTTGTGTGGCAAACAGAGGCAGCAGACCCAGGTTTGCCACACGTGAAAGGTTGGATTAGCCGCGGCTTGGTAGTCAGCAATTGTTTCGTGTGGCAAATGTTGGATTACAGCTTCATTTGCCACACGAAAGTGGAATTTGTGTGGCAAAACGGGGTAGCAGAGCCAGATTTGCCACACAAGAAGGATTGGATTAGCCGTGGCTTGGTAGTCAGCAATTGTTTCGTGTGGCAAATGTTGGATTACAGCTTCATTT
>CAVCCW010000058.1:0-5820 GCA_963600825.1 Bacteroidaceae bacterium
ATGGATATTGATGTAAAATTAGTCGTGAAAAAAGCAGATGAAGGCAAGAAAAAGGAAACACCTGTAGCACCTAAGATAGCTCCTAAGGCAACCCCTGCAGCGGCTCCTACAGCAGCTCCTACAGCCACACCTGTAGCACCTGCAACAGTACCAGATGACACCGTCACTGTTGTTGAAGAAGTAACTGAGGTAGTGGAACACAAGTAAGAAATTAGTGCTGAATTTTTAGAAATAGTTAACGCAAAAAGCCAGGAACATTTCCTGGCTTTTCTTTTTCCAGGCGATTCAGCCCTCCACGCCTGAAAAAGTCCCATGTAAGGCCATAAAGCCCACTTTTTGGGACAATAATACAGTGCCATGTGGCCTACTAACATGGTATAATTAACGGAACGAATCATAGTTTCTTATACCAACGAAGTAAGAGAGTCTAACCATGCCAAATAATTCCAAAACCATACTTCGGAGCACAAGCCCCTATAATGCTGCCATTACACGGGAGCAGTTTTTATTTTATGAGGTAAGAACAACCGCTAAGCTTTTATGTGACGGCTTGTCTCCGGAAGAAGTTGTGGAACAAATTGTCACGGACAATTTGTTCCAATATCCCACCGAAAAATCGGTACGAAAAATGGCTTTAGCGTGCCTTAGAAGACTGGATGCCCTGCAGGATGAATTTTTAGTGCAAGCCATTGCAACGCAGCCTGCTGATGTGGCAAAGCAGATCTGTCTGTATGCCATGATGAAACAGTACCGCTTAGTTTGGGACTTCATGATTACCGTCATTGGGGAAAAGTACAGGTCTTTTAACAGTTCTTTTACCAGGATGGATTTAAACGTCTTTTTTATGCAGCTTGCAGAGCAGGATGATTATGTTGCTTCTTGGAGTAATGCAACCATTCAAAAGATAAAATCGGTTCTGGTTCGGGTGTTGGTAGAAAATGAGTATCTGGACAATAATCGGGTAGAGCATCTGAACCCGGTGTTAATTAGTAAACTTTTAGAACAACAGATTCGTGCCAATAATGATACGGCGGCACTGGTTGCTTTTAATTGTCTGGGTTAAAGGAGAATAGATATGGACAACTTAAACGAACGGCTTGATAGGCTTAAACAGCTTCTTCAGGATAAGGATTTCCTGGAGGGAAAAGGTCTATCAAACGAAGTCAACATTCGAATTTTCTGTTATGACCCGGCAGATGAAATGGCGGTAACGCATTTTTTAAATCAGCTTCTTGTAAATCCAATTTTTGCCGGTCATCTTTTGGACTGTAATCTTTACAAGTTGTTTATTGAAATTTGTGAAGACCTGGATATTTTGGACAGCATTCCGGACATGGAAGAAAGTGAAGGAAGCCAGTATCTGTTGGATCAATTGCACTCCGCAATTGGGGAAAATGAATTTATAGATAAAATTCGGGAAAAATATCAACCGCAAAGCGGAGATGTCATGATTTTAACCGGCGTTGGAGACGTGTTCCCATTTATGCGTGTACACAAAATGCTGGAGGCCATGCAGCCTTATTTTTCGGAAACACCAATTTTGGTTATGTATCCGGGAAAGTTTGACGGAAATTATTTACGACTTTTTGATCGGCTAACGCCGAATCCATATTATAGAGCGTTCAATATTATCTGAAGTAGGAGGAAGACCCGTGATTATTCGCAACATGTTTTATGATGACATCAACCGCAAGGTAAATGGTGTTATCAAAGTAGACCAGGACGAGGCAAGTGTTATTAGCCAGGAAGTCAGGGAATATGTTATTACCAAAGAGCTGAAAAAGCATTTCATCTCTTTTTTCAATTATTATGGTGATTCTTTTTCCAATCCAACTTCAGACATCGGCGTCTGGATTTCCGGCTTCTTTGGAAGTGGTAAATCTCACTTTCTGAAGATGCTAAGTTATCTGCTTGAAAATAAGGAAATAGATGGGGTAAAGACAGTAGAACGTTTCCGGGAAAAGTTTTCGGATGACCCGGCCACGTTCATGCTGATTGATAAAGCAACAAAATACGAAACAGAAACTATCCTTTTTAACATAGACATAGAAGGCTCCATTGACAAAGACAAGACAGCGGTGCTGCGCGTTTTTGCCAAGACTTTTTATAACCATCTTGGCTTTTACGGAGAAAACCTGAAAGTGGCAATGCTTGAAAAATACATTGAGCAGAGCGGGAAAACAGAAGAATTCCGCCGCGTCTTTGAAGAAAAGAAGGGCAAGCCATGGGTAGAACAGCGCAAGGCATTTGCTTTTAACGGCAAGTATATTGTGCCAACGCTTATGGAAGTCCTTGGCATGTCGGAAGCAGATGCACAAAACTGGTTTACTGATAAATCTGCGGTGGACTTCTCTATTGCACAGTTGGTAGATGACATTAAGGCATATGTAGATAGTAAGCCGAAGAATTTCCGTCTGTTGTTCATGGTGGATGAAGCTGGCCAATACGTTGGAACTGACACCGACATGCTTTTAAATCTGCAGTCTTTAACGGAAAAAATCGGTAGTGAATGCGGTAGCTCGGTGTGGGTTGTTTGTACCGGACAGGAAGCCATTGACGAAATTATCAAAGTTCGTGCAGATGAATTTTCCAGAATTCAGGCGCGTTTCAAGACCAGACTTTCTCTTACCTCTTCTTCTGTAGACGAAGTAATTCAAAAGCGTATTCTGAAGAAGAAACCAGAGGTTACGCCAAAGCTGGAAACACTTTATAACGAAAATGATTCGGTACTTCGCAACCTCTTCAGCTTCTCAGATTCCATCCTGGACATTAAAGGCTTTGGCGGTCCGCAAGAGTTTGCCGAAGTGTATCCGTTTGTTCCTTACCAGTTCATTATTATGCAAAAAGTGTTTGGGGAAATCCGTAAGCACGGAAGTGTAGGAAAGCATTTCTCCGGAGGGGAACGTTCCATGCTGTCCGGCTTCCAGGAAGCAGCACAAAAGGTACAGGACCATGATGAATATACGCTTGTACCGTTCTTCCTTTTCTATGACACGGTGCACACTTTTCTGGATAGTTCTATCCGCCGCGTTATTGAAAGATGCCAGAATGCAGCCGATACCGGAGCGGGCATTGAGCAGTATGACGTAGATGTTTTAAAGCTTCTGTATTTGATCCGTTATGTGGATGACATCAGATCTACGCTGGATAATATTGTCATCCTTATGGCAGATGACATCCGCACAGATAAAATTACACTTCGTGAAGCAGTCAGCAAGTCTCTTGACCGGCTTCTTAGCCAAAACTACATTGGCCGCACCGGAGATGTCTACAACTTCCTGACTGACGAAGAGCAGGACATTCAGCGTGAAATAAAAAATACACCGGTAGATACCGCAACCATTGTAGGACGAATTGCCGGCATCATTTATGGTGACATTTATACCTCCAAGAAATTCCGTTATGAAAAGTATGACTTTTCCTTTGACCAGATGGTTGATGGTATGACCATTGGCGCCATTACCGGCGGCATGAAATTGCGCTTTTTGACCGTGGCAACGGACGCCATAGAAAAGAATGAAATGCGTCTGATGACGGAATCTAAAAATCAGGCCATTGTTGTCCTTGGAGACACCCCTTACTATGAATCTCTGGAAAACTCTGAAAAGATTCGTAAGTATGTAAAACAACGTAACGTATCCCAACTGCCAAAATCCGTGCAGGACATTATCCGTGACCAGCAGGATGAAGCAACCGCCTATGAACAGATTGCCACAACTGCGCTTTGCAAAGCAATTGAAAGCGCCGAATATTTTGTAGATGGAGAACATCTGACCCTTAAGGGTGGCGATGCAAAATCCAAAATTGAACAAGCATTACAGTATCTTGTAGAGCACGTTTACAGTGCACTGGATCTAATTACCCAGAATGCCGAAAGTGATGAAGACATTATTCAAATTCTTACCGGTGGCGGACAGCTACGCATGAATGGTATGCGCCACAATCAGGATGCGGCAGCAAAAGTAGAAGAATATCTGGAAATGCAAGCAAAAAAAATGATGCCTACCTCTATGGCAGACATCCAGTCCCGGTACCAGGCAATTCCTTATGGCTGGCGTGAAATTGATGTGGCTGCGGTTATGGCAATGCTGATTTATGACCAAAAGGTTACGGTTAAATATGCAGGCAATACCATTCAGCCAAACAATCCGAAGCTTCCGGATATGTTGCGCAAAAAGAGCGAAAGTGGCAAGACAATGGTTTCACAGCGTCAGAGCGTAACCGCATCCAATTTGAAAGAAGCAAAGGATTTCCTGCGGAATTATTTTGATGTCATGGATGTGCCGGATGATGAAGATGGCATGATTGCCTTCATTATTACAAACTTCACTAATCAGAAGTCCCACTATGAGGATTTACTGAGCCGTTATGAAGGCAAAAAGTATCCGGACAAAGTGCTGGTGCAGGATGCCGTTAACCTGATGGAAGATATCCTTTCCGAGCAAAAAGATAATGTTGCTCTTGTGTCCAAGGTCATTAAAAAAGAAGATGCCCTTTATGACAATAAAGACGACATGCAGAATGTAGAGGGCTTCTTCAAGAGCCAAGTACAGATTTTTGATGCGGCAACCAAACTGTTGCAAGATTTACAAAATGAACTGGATTACCTGTACTATGAGGAAGAGGCCAATAATGCACTTAACCGCATTCGTCTGCTTGTAATGGTTCCTAATAAGTTTGACTATAAATGCATTCCGGAACTGAACGATTTAATGGACACAGTTCACAAAGGGCACAACCGTTTGCTTACTGCAAAACGGGAGGAACTGCTGGAAACAGTGCGTCAATGTATGGAAGCAATCCATACTGCTGCTGGTGACAACACTCTTGCAAGAAGCGTTACAGAGGCAGCAGACAATTTCTATGAACAAAAGAAGCAGCGCATTAATGAATTGAGCAGCCTTGCTTTACTGGATGGTCTGACCCCACAGATAATTCAACAAAAAGACAGTGTCTGCAACCAGATTGAAGCACTTACAAGACCGGCTCCAGAACCGGAACCACAGCCTCAACCGAAACCAGCAAATACGCAACCAAAGAAAATTATCAAATCCTATAACCGCCAGATTCTCTTTCCTACAAAGCGCCTAGAAACAGAGGCAGATGTGGATTCCTATGTAGAATCTATTCGCCATCAGCTGAAGGATTTAATCAAGAATTGTGATGGTATTGAACTGAAATAAGGAGTACGCAGAGTGGACAAAAATGCAATTAAGAAATATGCAGTTTGGGCGCGCCGTGAATTAATTTCTCGCGTAAGCCAAAAGGCATTGCAATACGGTATTTCTGAGGATGACTGTGGCGATGCAACCGCCGACACAATCAACGGTCATCTTCTGACCGCTACGGAGAAGAATCAGCGGCAGTCACTCATTAACAAAATAAAAAAAGACGGCTACCAACAAGTTATGGAGGAAGCCGCCTATACCTGGTTTAACCGTTTTTGTGCTCTGCGGTATATGGAAGTCAATGGCTATCTGCCAACCCGTGTACGCGTGTTTACAGATGAGCAGAATAGCTTCAAACCCCAGATTATTTCTGAGGCAATTCATCTGGAGCTGGACGGACTGGATATGGAGAAGGTCTATGCTCTGAAGGAAGAAAACAAGACCGACGAACTCTATAAATATCTGCTGATTACCCAGTGCAACGCGCTTTCCGCCATTCTTCCCGGCATGTTCCAGAAGATTGCGGATTACACTGAGCTGCTGTTCCCGGATAACCTGCTCCGCGAGGGCAGTGCCATCCAGCAGATGATTGCGCTTATTCCCGAAGAGGACTGGACAGATCAGGTGCAGATCATCGGCTGGCTCTATCAGT
>CAVCCW010000059.1:0-5149 GCA_963600825.1 Bacteroidaceae bacterium
GATTCTATTAACGTAAATTCTTCCTTCTTCGGATTCTGCTTCCTCAGCAAAGCGAAACCTTCATCGAGAAGATAAAGACTACATCGCCACGACACAGCCTCTTATCAAGCCCAGTTCGTCATTGGCAGAGGGAAGCGTTTTCAAAACCAAGCCGCTCTTAGCAGACGGAGCCCTTTCCCAAAACTAAGCTTCTATCATTAAGCTGTCATCATTAAGCCGCCACCACTAAGTCAAGTTGCCGCCATTAGGGCAAGCCGCCATCATAAGGTCACCAAAATAAAGTTCTCCCTACCCTATTTAAAGCATAATATCTGGAGTTAGCTCCAAGTCAAGTGCTTTCTGTAAAAATTGAGGGCTCCTCTTCCGCAGCTTCTTCTTGCCCAGCTCTATCCGCATATTCTACACGCCGTACCGCATCATGTAGAGTCCACATCACGTGGCACCAAAAGCATGTCATGCAAATCTAAAAGTGTTGGCTCCCAGCCCCACACCTAGGCTTCTGACCATGCGTCAAGTCTAAGCTTTCTTACCCTGTATCAAATCTATGATCTGCATCCAAGGATGGGTATTTGCAATATTTCCCAATACACCCACCCCAAAAAACATCTTTTCCGTTACTAAAAGCAGGTCAAAAGGATGGGTATAGGTCCGTTTTCTTACAATCCCCATCCTTTTTCTTATCTACAATTGACGTTGGTTCTTGCTTTTATGATGGGTATTGCTCAAAAATCCGCACGTCGCCACCCTTTTCCCTGACAGCAGTAGTCTTCCTCAAGTGCTTTTTGTGATGGGTATTCTTTGTTTTTTCACAAACACCCATCCTTTTGGTTTACTTATAGCGTTTTCCACCGGCATTTCCAGGATGGGAATCTGCCAAAATTCCGCGTATCCCCACCCTTTTTGTTCTAATCCGGCGGGACGCCCCTTATTTTATTTACAAGAGTTACAGTGTAAATAGTGTAGTGCTGGTTATGGTGAATAGACAGAGATACAGCAACTTCTCATGGTGGAGCAGGCAAAACTTATGCTTCCACCTTCCCCAAAATGCAGACGTGAGGCCACCAAAAATCAATAAAATCATGGTGGAAACAGTAATATGCCTGTGTCCACCTCCCTTAATCCACTGCTGTCGAAGCATTTTGAAGCGTCTTTTATTGCCTTCAAGGGAGGTGGAACGTAGTAAAAGCACGTCTCCACCATGATTTTTGGCTACCTGCGAATACCTTTTTCCGTGTTTTAGGGGAGGTGGAAGATGAGAAAAGCAGGCTTCCACCATGATTTCAAGGGAAAAAGGTTGCGCTGAGGCTAAAATTGGAAGAGCATTTATAAAGTAATTTTCAGTAATTGCAGTAATTTGCAGTAATCTGCGGGAATTGCACTACAAACACATTCTGCTTATAATAGTTCGGGTTTCAGTTTTGAAAGAGCAACAGCCGCAGGAGATCCTATAAAAAAGGACGCAAACTAAGAAGAAGGAGTGGGCATATGGCCACATTAAATATTGTTTTGGTAGAACCGGAAATTCCGCAAAACACGGGGAATATTGCGCGGACGTGCGCATGCACGGGCGCACACCTGCACATTGTAAAGCCAATGGGCTTTACAGTAACCGACAAACAGCTTAAACGCTCAGGTTTAGACTATTGGCACTTCCTGGATTTAACCTATTACGAAAACCTGGATGACTTTTTTGAAAAGAACCCGGACGGGCATTTCTTTTACTACACCACTAAGGCGCTGCACCGGCATACGGATGTCCCCTATCCGGACAACTGTTTCCTGCTGTTCGGCAAGGAGACCAAAGGGCTCCCGGAGCCGTTGCTCCTTGCCCATCCGGAACGCTGTGTCCGGATTCCAATGATGGATGAATGCCGCAGCCTGAACCTGTCCAATTCCGTAGCCATCGGCGTTTATGAAGTGCTGCGGCAATGGGACTATCCGGAGCTCCTGTGCAGCGGCGAGTTACACAACTACAAATGGACCGACGCCAACCTGTTGTAAGGTACAAAAAGGTGTCTCAGCCACGGGGTTTTCCCGTGGCTTTTTTTGGCAAAAACAGAGAAACTAAAAACGCCTGAGAAAAAAGCTCGTTAACATTTTGACACTACTCTTTTTTTCGCTATAATTTACTGTGGAAACGGAGAATCTCTCTATTATCAAAGCTTATGCAGAAAGGGACTTCAATATGACTCTTAATAAGAAAACCGTAGACGACATTAACGTCAAAGGCAAGCGCGTACTGGTACGCTGTGACTTTAACGTTCCACTTAAGGATGGCAAAATTACCGATGAAAACCGTCTGGTAGCTGCTCTGCCAACCATTAAAAAGCTGGTTGCCGACGGTGGCAAAGTAATCCTTTGCTCCCACCTTGGCAAGCCGAAAGGAGAGCCGAAGCCAGAACTGTCCCTGGCACCGGTTGCAGTCAGACTGTCTGAGCTGCTTGGCCAGGAAGTAAAATTTGCCGCCGATGATAACGTTGTCGGCGAAAACGCAAAAGCCGCCGTTGCTGCCATGAAGGACGGGGACATTGTTCTTCTGCAGAACACGCGCTACAGAAAAGAAGAAACCAAGAACGAAGAAGCCTTCTCTAAGGAACTGGGTTCCCTGGCCGACGTTTTTGTAAATGATGCATTTGGTACCGCTCACAGAGCCCACTGCTCCACCGTTGGTGTTGTAGATTACGTAGACGAAGCTGTCAGCGGTTACCTGATTGAAAAAGAAATCAAGTATCTTGGCAACGCGGTCAATGACCCTGCCCGTCCGTTCGTTTGCATCCTCGGCGGCGCTAAGGTTGCTGACAAGCTTTCCGTTATTGAAAACCTGCTGGACAAGGCCGACACCCTGATCATCGGCGGCGGCATGGCCTATACCTTTGCTGCTGCAAAGGGCTACCAGGTAGGCAAATCCCTTCTGGACGAAACCAAGATTGACTACTGCAAGAACATGATGGAACAGGCTGCTGCCAAGGGCGTAGAACTCCTTCTCCCGGTCGATGTAGTTGTAATCAAAGATTTCCCGAGCCCAATTGATGCTCCGGTAGAAACCCAGATTGTAGATGTAGACAAGATTCCGGCTGATTGCGAAGGCTGTGACATCGGTCCCAAGACCGCTCAGCTGTATGCAGATGCCGTTTCCAAGGCCAAGACCGTTGTTTGGAACGGACCTATGGGCGTATTTGAAAATCCAACTCTTGCCAAGGGCACCCTGGCTGTTGCCAAGGCTCTTGCTGAAACCGACGCCGTAACCGTAATCGGTGGTGGTGACTCCGCAGCTGCTGTTAACCAGCTTGGCTTTGGTGACAAGATGACCCACATTTCCACCGGCGGCGGTGCTTCTCTGGAATTCCTGGAAGGCAAAGAACTCCCAGGTATTGCTGCCATGGCAGACAAAGACTAAATCGCACAAAAAAAGAAAACAGAGAAAACAAAGTAAATAAACTCAAAAGAGGTAGTTATCATGAATAAAGCACTTCGTAAGGCAGTCATTGCCGGCAACTGGAAAATGAATAAGACTCCGGCAGAAGCCGCTGCTCTGGTTTGTGACATCAAACCGCTGGTTGCAGATGCTGACTGTGATGTTATTGTTTGCGTTCCGTATGTAGATCTGGCAAACGTAGTTGAACTGACCAAGGGTACCAACATTAAGGTTGGCGCTGAAAACGTACACTGGGCAGAATCCGGCGCTTTCACCGGTGAAATTTCCGCAGCCATGCTGAAGGAAATCGGCGTAGAGTATGTTGTTATCGGTCACTCCGAAAGAAGAACCTACTTCGGTGAAACCAACGAAACCGTACATGATCGGGTTCGCGCTGCACTGAATGCCGGTCTGAAGCCAATCCTTTGCGTTGGTGAAACACTGGAGGAACGTCAGAAGGACATCACCTTTGAAGTTATTTCCACCCAGACCAAGATTGCACTTGCCGGTGTTTCTGAAGAAGAACTGAAGAACATCATCATTGCTTATGAACCGGTTTGGGCCATCGGCACCGGCGTTACCGCCACCGATGATCAGGCGGAAGAAGTTAACAAGTACATCCGTGACCTGATTGCTACCCTTTACAACAAGGATGCTGCTGACGCTTTTGTTGTTCAGTATGGCGGATCCATGAACGCTGGTAACGCTGCAAACCTTCTGGCCAAGGAAGACATTGACGGCGGTCTGATCGGCGGCGCCTCTTTGAAGCCGGCCGACTTTGCTGCCATTGTTGCCGCTGCATCCAAATAATTCATCCAATTCCTGAAAGGGATATCACTTATGAAAAAACCAGTAGTATTATGCATTATGGACGGCTTCGGCTGGGTGCCGGACGCAACCTACGGCAATGCCATTGTAGCCGCCAAAACTCCCAGACTGGACAAAATCATGTCCGAATGCCCACACACCACCATTGGTGCTTCCGGCCTTGACGTAGGTCTGCCGGACGGCCAGATGGGCAACTCTGAAGTTGGCCACACCAACATCGGCGCCGGCCGCATTGTTTACCAGGAACTGACTCGCATTACCAAGTCCATTGAAGATGGTGACTTCTTCCAGAACGAAGCATTCCTGGCAGCAGTAGAAAACTGCAAAAAGAATGACTCCGCACTGCACCTGATCGGCTTACTGTCCGACGGTGGCGTGCACAGCCATATCAAGCATCTGTTTGGTCTGCTTGACCTTGCCAAGAAGAACGGCCTGACCAAGGTATATGTTCACGCCATCCTGGATGGCCGTGACGTACCGCCGACCTCCGGTGCTGACTACGTTCAGCAGCTGCAGGATTACATGGATAAAAACGGCGTTGGCCAGATTGCAACCCTGACCGGACGTTTTTATGCCATGGACCGTGACAACCGTTGGGAACGGGTCAGCAAGGCGTACAACGCCATTGTCAAGGGCGAAGGCAACCACACCACCGACCCGGTTGCTGCCGTAAAGGCTTCCTATGACGTAGTAGATGAAGATGGCAAGCACCTGACGGACGAATTTGTTCTGCCCACCGTTTGCATGGATGGCGGCAGAGTACAGGAAAATGACAGTGTTATTTTCTTCAACTTCCGTCCGGACCGTGCCAGAGAAATTACCCGCTGCTTTGTAGATCCGGAACTGGATGGATTCCCGCATCAGTATTTCCCGGTTACCTATGTTTGCATGACGCAGTATGATGCC
>CAVCCW010000060.1:0-5079 GCA_963600825.1 Bacteroidaceae bacterium
GACAGCAGACCCAGGTTTGCCACACGTGAAAGGTTAGATCAGCCGTGGCTTGGTAGTCAGCAATTGTTTCGTGTGGCAAATGTCGGGTTACAGCTTCATTTGCCACACTAAAGTGGAGTTTGTGTGGCAAACAGAGACAGCAGACCCAGGTTTGCCACACAAGCAAAGTTGGACCAGCTGGAGAAGAGGTGAACTGCCAGAATTATCTCGGTTAACGTTTGTCTGTCAGGGCTGTAGCTAGGCGTTTATGAAGGTGAAAATGTCAGTCGCTGATGGCAGAATTAACCACAGGTAGATATATCGGGCATCGGTGTAAGGTTTATTGAAACACCGGCAAAGAGAAAACCAAAGCAGACACTAGGAATAAACAGAAACAAAACGGGAATAGAAGAAAAAAGCCTTTCCTTATGCGATTTATGGCCGCTCATTCCAAAAGATATACCGCTTATTCTGACAGGCGGATAACTGGCGAAAAAAGCTTTTACAAGTACAGAAAACTATGATATAACACACTTGTCAGCCGATGGAGCGGCATCCCTCCTGAGCATCCGCAAAGGAGGTGGTCTCATGCAGTATAAATTGTTAACTGTGCTTGTTATAGTACTTGTAGTAGCAAACTACGTCATGATGCTTCTATCCTTGGTAGCTGTCATTATGGCACTATCCTAAAGAATAGAAAAACCCGCTCTACCTAGGTAGAACGGGTTTTTCTAAAATCCATAAAACTGCCAGGAGGGGTTCGCCCCTTCGGCTGACTTTATTATAAAAACTAAAAGAACAGAAGTCAACACAACAAGGAGTATCTTATGACGCCCAATTACAACAGAACAATGTATGCCTGTTTTATCGGGTACATTGTTCAGGCAATCGTGAATAACTTTGTCCCGCTGCTTTTTGTTACCTTTGAAAGCACGTATCATATTCCGCTTTCCAAAATTACACTTTTAATTACCATCAACTTCCTGATTCAGCTGTTAATTGATATGCTATCTGCAAAGTTTGCAGACAAAATAGGGTATAAGACTTCGGTCATGATTGCTCACATCTGTTCAGCAGTGGGCCTTGTTTCGTTAACGGTGTTACCGGAACTGCTGTCCAATGCCTTTGCTGGTATTTTAATTTCCGTTTCTATTTACGCTGTTGGCGGCGGACTGATTGAAGTTTTGATCAGCCCCATTGTGGAAGCCTGTCCATCGGACAATAAGGAAAAAGCCATGAGTCTGTTGCATTCTTTTTATTGCTGGGGACACGTTGGCGTAGTGTTGCTTTCTACCGTGTTCTTTGCAACAGCGGGTATTCAAAACTGGAAAATTCTTACGGTGCTGTGGGCACTGATTCCGGTATTGAACATGTTGCTGTTTGCCAAAGCACCGTTCTTTACGTTACCTAAAGACAGTGAAGCCGAAAGTGGCAACGCTTTCCTTTTTAAGAAATCGGCCTTTTGGCTTTTAATGCTTATGATGCTCTGCGCCGGAGCCAGCGAACAGGCTGTCAGTCAATGGGCCTCTACTTTTGCAGAGCAGGGCCTTGGGGTCTCCAAGACCGTCGGTGATTTAGCCGGACCCATGTCCTTTGCACTCTTAATGGGGCTCTCTAGATTAATTTATGGAAAATTCGGGGAAAGGATTGCCCTGAATCGCTTCATGAAATTAAGCACAATCCTGTGTGTTGCGTCTTATCTTGCCATTGCGCTGGTGCCCATTCCGCTGGTTGGCCTGATTGGCTGTGCCGTCTGCGGTTTCTCCGTCGGCATTCTCTGGCCGGGCACCTACAGCAAGGCCGCAGCAACCATCAAGGGCGGCACAGCGTTGTTTGCCTGGCTTGCCTTCGCCGGAGACGTGGGCTGCGCCGGTGGCCCGACCCTTGCCGGAATGGTGTCCAGCGCATTCCGGGATAACCTCCGCATGGGCATCCTTTTTGCCATCATTCTCCCGCTTCTTATGCTCCTCAGCCTGTGGCTCTCGGAGCACAAGCACCAAAAACTATGATATAACACACTTGTCAGCCGATGGAGCGGCACCCCTCCTGAGCATCCGCAAAGGAGGTGGTTTTATGAAGCATAAATTGTTGATGGTACTTTTACTAGTACTGGCATTGGCAACCTATGTGATAGTAATTCTATCTCTGACAGCGGTCATTATGGCACTATCCTAAAGAATAGAAAAACCCGCTCTACCTAGGTAGAACGGGCTTCATTAAACTTAAAAGTGTTATTCCACTGGCAGTGCGCGGCCGGCAGTGCGCAGCAGCTCCGTGTCAACGGTGCCGTCATCCAGAACAAGGCGGCCGTTGATGAAGACCTTATCAATACCAAAGGACTTGGTCTGGTCCGGGGTGGCGGACTTCAGTTCGTCTTCGTCAAAGACTGTCAGGTCGGCGTAGTAACCTTCCTTTACGTAGCCTCTGTCTTTCAGCATGAAGCGGTCTGCGGTTGCGCCCGTCATTCTGCGAACGGTGTTTGGCATAGTGTCACCGGTGCCAAGTAAGGAGTCCCGAAGGAACTTCGGGAAACAGTCATAAATGGCAGGGTTCTGAATGCCGTGTTCCTCTACCCAGGCGTCTGTCATGTACAGGCAGTTTTCATTGTGCTCAAAGTCTTTAATAATTTCAGGCGTGGAGTAAGGACCCATATTAACTCGCCCTTGGAAATTACTCTTTTCACAAAGCATCAGGTAGGCGTTTAAGTCGCTCATGCCTTCTTCCAACGCAATTTCATGGACGGTTTTGCCTTCATATTGTTCATAGCCTTCGCCAATGTAAGCAATCTGGATGTCCTTGAAGCCGAAGCCAAGCAGGAGGCTGGTGGCCTTAATCAGAACGGCCAATTTTATGCGATTCAGCGGCTTTTTGCGTTCCTCCGGACTCATTCCCTGATACCAGGTAGGAAGCACTACGGTAATAACGGAAACACCAAGGCATTCGTTGTAGATGTCAAACATAGCGTCTACGCCGTCGGCTCTTAGCTGATTAATAATTTGTACCACTTCATCTTTGTCTTTGATGGTGTTCTTGCCGACAAAGATGGCGTGGGAGTATTGCAATTTCAGGTTTGTGCCTTTGGAGATTTCCACTAACTCGTCCAGGGCACGCAGAAGGTGGGAACGGCCCCACAGCTCTGGGTAAGCCATGGATACTTTTGACTCTGCGCGGGGGTGCACGGTTAGCGGCTTGTTATACTTAACGCACAATTCAACCACTTTGCGGAGCTCTTCTGTGTCAGCATACAGACCCGGCTCATACATTAACCCAAGGGAAATACCGGCAGCGCCTTGCTGTAACGCTTTCTCTAAAATGGAAAGCATCTGCGTTTCTTCCTCTTCGGTCAGCTTTCTATTTTCGTAGCCGGCAACCGCGGCTCTGGCGGAGCAATGGCCAACAAGGGCGGCAATGTTGCAGGGTGTGTTTCCGTCAATAGCGGCAAAGAATTCATCCATGGTACCGTATTCTCCGGTGGTGTCGTGGAAGAAGAATAATCCGCCGCCCATCTTGTCCACGTATTTGCAGTCCTTTTCAAATCCGGTGGTGGAAATGCCGCAGTTGCCGGTCACAAACGTGGTCATTCCCTGCCGAATGAACGGATCAAAATAAGGTTCCGGGTCCTTTTTAATGGCAAACCAGTCATTGTGGGAATGCTCATCAATAAAGCCGGAGGACAGGGACTTGCCCGCAAGATCAATGACCTTATCCGCTTCTTCGTCTACACAAGGTCCAACGCGAACAATTTTGTCATCTTCTATTAATACATCGCCAACAAATGCGTCAGCGCCGGTGCCGTCATAAATTTTGGCACCCTTCAGTAACGTTTTCATATTTCAACTTCCTTTCCAGAATAAATTGTCATTTATTGCTAGAATTTTACTCCACAAAAAAGGGAATGTCCACGCTTTTGCACAATGGTGCTGCTGGTTTTCATTTTTGTGCAGGCGATGCATCTCTCCACACCCAAAAATATGTTATCCTAAAACAGAAAGAGGTGCTTCCACCATGTCCCCAGTCATCTACTTCATTGCAATAATCACCCTAATACTTCTAGCCGTAGGAATCATAATTGCAGTCATTATTGCTGTCATTCCTAGCAACAATCCCCCAACCAACTGGCCTCCAATAGATTTTGATGAAATGCAAAAGCGCGCCGCAGGGCAAAACGGTGAACATTTTGCAACCGCAATCATCCGCAGCGTGCTGCACGAAGGGGACTGCTTGCTTACCAATGTATCCATATCCTATGACGGAAAGCCAGCCGAACTGGACAACGTTATCATAAACCCATTCGGCGTATTCATTATTGAAGTTAAAAACTACAAAGGCCGGCTTTACGGCAACGAAGATGACTACACCTGGGAGAAGTATAAGGATGATGGCTACGGAAACACCTTTGAAAAAGAAGTAAAAAATCCAATCAAACAGGTAAAACGTCAGGTTTACATTCTTGCAAGAACCTTGAATGGCTTTAACGTATGGGTGGAAGGCTATGCTTTCCTGGTGCAAGGAAACAGCCCCATTCAAAGCCCCTACATCTTAGAAAATGCCGAAGACATTGACCGCGCAATTCATTCACCTGGGCAAAACCATTTAACCCTGCAAGAGGTTGAACAAATTAGAAACACGCTTATGCAAAGATAAAATTTAACGTAAGAAGCTGGGAGCCATTCCTGGCTTTTCTTTTTTTCTTGGCGATTCAGCCCTTTGCACCAAAAAACTCCCCATCAATTTGTTTGCCTTTTTCAAAACCCAGGAGTATATTGAACATGAAAGGGGATTTTTTTATGAACAAAAAACGTATTAACATTGTCGGCATTATCAGTGGCGTACTTTCCATCATTTTTTCTTTTGTTGTGAAGGGCATGTCCGTTGGTTATTATGAGCTTTCAGAGACGTATGGTGGTGATGCTTACACAGGCATCCAGAACGCAGCCGCACAGACCGCGGTTAACGTTTATTATTTAGCGGACATAGTTCGAACGGGCTTGTTTGCATTCCTTCTTGTCTTTGGAATTGCATTAATTTGCTTTTTCCTTTCACGGATGGATATTGATGTAAAATTAGTCGTGAAAAAAGCAGATGAAGGCAAGAAAAAGG
>CAVCCW010000061.1:0-4927 GCA_963600825.1 Bacteroidaceae bacterium
TTTTCCAGTTGCTTGGTTCTTGGACCGGTGGTAATCCAACCGGAGCGAAGCGCTTCGCAAACTTCCTGGATTTCCAATTCGGAAATGTCAGGTGGACTGAACGGAATAACTCTCTTTTCCAAAATAAGACCTCTTTATGTTTCCTGCGGATGATAGGTTGGAACCATGTCCTTTACCTTTTCAATAACCGCTTTTTCATCATTTTGATAACTGATGGTCATCAGTTCCCTTAACTGCTGCAAGAAGGCTTCGTGGTCCAGCTCAATGGGGGAACCAATGTGAATTAAGTGGTTCGGCGTGGTACGCATACCCTCTTCTGCCATCAACTTTTCTTCATACAGCTTTTCGCCCGGTCGGAGACCGGTGTACTCTATTTTAATATCCACATCCGGTTGGTGGCCGGACAGTTTAATTAAGTTGCGAGCCAGATCATCAATTTTAACCGGACTGCCCATGTCTAACACAAAGATTTCTCCGCCTTTGGCATACACACCGGCTTGCAAAACCAAGCTGACTGCTTCCGGGATAGTCATAAAGTAACGGATAATGTCCGGATGCGTTACGGTAACCGGGCCGCCTTCGGCAATCTGCTTTTTAAACAGCGGAATAACGGAGCCGTTGGAGCCCAGCACGTTGCCGAACCGAACAGCAACAAATTCAGTTTCCACGTGTTCCGGTAACGGATGCTCCGTTACCGTCCCGCCAAAGTTGGCATGCGTGTAAAGTAACGGCAGCTTTTCCGGCGTCCCGTCTACAATCATCTGGTTAAAGGTTTGGATGATCATTTCACACAGCCGCTTGGACGCACCCATAATATTGGTCGGGTTAACAGCCTTATCCGTACTGATTAAAACAAAACGTTTGCATCCGTACGCGGCGGCGGCATAAGCGGTTTTATACGTGCCAATGGCGTTATTCTTTATGGCTTCGCAGGGGCTTCCTTCCATTAACGGCACGTGCTTATGCGCCGCCGCATGGAATACAATGTCCGGATGATACTTTTCAAAGACACTGTAGACCCGCTCTGAGTCTCGAACCGAACCAATGATGGTTTCCAGCTGTAAGTTCGGATACTTCTTTTTCAGTTTCAGCTGAATATCATACGCATTATTCTCATATACGTCAAAGATAATCAGGCGTCCTACATTGTGGGCCGCCACCTGCCGGCAAAGCTCAGATCCAATAGACCCGCCGCCACCGGTAACCAGAATGGTTTTATGCTGAATATTTTGGTAGATTTCTTCCAAATCTACCTGGATAGTAGCTCGCCCAAGAAGATCTTCAATAGAAACTTCTTTTAAAGCGCTGACTGTAATTTCCCCGTTGTACACTTTGTACATGCTGGGCAGCCGTTTAATTTCACAGCCGGTTTCCTTGCAGATGGCAAGGATGTCCCGGATGTTTTCTTTGGACGCACTGGGAATGGCAATATAAATTTTGTCTATGTCGTACTTATTTACGTTTTCAAAAATGGCACTTCGGCTGCCAACAACCTGCACCCCAAACAGATACCGACCCCAGGCATTGGGGCTGTCATCAATAATGCAGACCACGCGTTCGTTGGTTTCTTTTTCCTGATTAATGTTCCGCAGCAGCATCTGTCCTGCTGTACCGGCACCAATCAGCATAACCCGTTTGGTCTGCGTATTTTCTGTCCGCTTCCGCCGTAGCAAGTTGACAAAGCGATAAGAGAACCGTGGCAACAAAGTCAAGATAAACTGGAATAAGAAACCAAGCACGTAATAGGTAATTGGCATCCGCTGAAACTGTTCATGATCCAGGAACAGAATATGCATTCCAATAATATGCACAACCCAGGTAATAACAGAGGCCACAGTGGCCATCATCAGTTCATGCCCGCTGGCAAATTTCCAAATGCTTTTGTATAAACGGCAAACAGAAAATACAACAACGCAAAAAGCTGCGTAAAAGGGGATCAGTTTTAAATACGGCTGCAGGTAATCTGACGGGATAGAAGACACCCGGAAGTCAAAGCGAACCAGCAATGCCATAAAATAAGAAAGGCAAATGGCCACCAGGTCATAAGCAATTAAATAAGCACGAATCAGCTTCCAGTGCGGAACGCTAAGCAACCTGCTCAGATCCGGTTTACCCCTTTCCTTATTACTATTCTTCTCCACATTAGTTCTCCTTTTTGCTTTACCCGCAAAAGGCAAAGATATTCGCATAACATTGTACCATATGGAGTGACAAAAACCAGTAAAGCCACAGGATTTTGACAAGGTGTTCAGAAAAAATTCACAGTTTCTGCGCTTCTTTCCGGGCGCCTTTTAAGGCTACTTTCAGATTTCGAAACTTCATTTCCGTATTCACCAAAAAGCGGAATTTTTTCTGCCACTTTTTGTTGATCTCTTGCATTTTCAAAACAGATGCTGTTATAGTTGAATTGTTAAAAATATGGCATTTTTATGCAAAGGAGACTTCAGTATGAGTTCTTTTCAAAGCCTACGCATTGTAGACAACTTTTATCAGACTTCGGCATTTTTCCCAATGCCGACCATCTGCATTAGTACGGTTAACCCGGACGGCAGTCTGAACATCGGTTCTTACTCCCTCTGCTTTCCGTACTATATTGCCGGGAAGGATTATTATGCCATGCTGTTGGAATGCCGGAACAATTCCAACACCTGTCAGAACTTACTCCGCACCGGAAAATGCGCTCTGAACTTTATTCCGGATGACAAGGAGTCCTTTAAGGAAGCCGTTCGATTGGGCTTCCCCGGACCCTCTGAAGAAAAAATGCCAGAGTTAAAGTTTCAGATGGAAGATGGCCAGGCAGATCCAAAAGATCCGAATCGCCCGCAGGTTATTTCCTCTGCCTTCCAGGTTATGGAATGCACCTGGGACAGCACGCTGGAAGACGGCGGCAAATACAAGCCCGGCGAAATGGACGGATACCCGGAGCCATACAATGACTTCAACGGCATTACCAGCAAGTTCGGCGCCCACTTTATCCTGAAAATTGACAAGATCCTGATGAAGGAAAAATACTACAACGCCATTGTAAACGGCGTTACCAAAAATGACTTCCCGCCGGTTCCGGTTGACTATGGTTACCGTGACTCCACCAATTTCTGGTACACTTCCTTCCCTCGCCTGAAAAAGCCGCACGCAGAGCCAATTGCCAGCGGCAAGGAAATTGATATTTCTTCCGTAAAATACGCTGCTGACCGCATAGATGACACCGTCAAATTCACGGACGAAGCCCTGGAAGCTTTTGTTAAAGTACCAAGACCGTTCCTGAAAACCGTCCTGATGGGCTGTGTAGACTGGGCCAAGGCAAACAACGTTACCCTGATTACACCGGAGCACGTCAAAATCATCAACGACAAGCGCAACGAAGAAAAGAAAAAGAAATAATTATTGCTTTGGTTTCGGGCACTTTTTGCCCGCTTTTAACCCACTTCTTGCCTACTTTTTGCCCACTTTTTGCGAGTTAAATTCCATTTTTGATTAGGAGGAATTTCCATGAAAACAAAGAAATTGCGGTCTGCAGTTGCCACGGCGGCATTAGGGTGTGCTGCTTGGAAAGGCGTACAAAAATTAATGGACGGCGCCAAAGAAACGCCGATTCCGGGTGTGGACGGTCAACCGTACGCAAACAGCCAGTATTTTACGTCAGGAAAATACACGCTGCATTACCGCTTTGACCCGGCCAAGGGATATGAAGCCCGCGGCAAAATATTCATGTTGCACGGCTTTGCCTGCAACAGTACCTTTTACGATGAATTGGTGGAAATCTACACGAAGCAGGGCTTTGACTGCCTTCGTGTAGATTCCCCCAACTTTGGTTTCTCCACCCGGGAAACGTCGTTTGATGGCGTCGTAGACCGGGAAGACCTGTTCTTTGAATTACTTTCCATGTTTGACGCCAGCGGCCGCACCATTCCGGGAAAGTGGATCCTGATGGGTCATTCCATGGGCGGCGGTATTGCCATGAATATGGCATATGAAAACCAAGACGCATTCAGCTGCGTTGTGCTGTACACACCAATGGGCGCGGTCAGCATGCCGGCACCTTTTAAGAACTTAATTGTTGCTAAGCCTTTGGCCAACATCATCAACACCGTTTTTAAGGTATGCATGTCTTCGGACGCTATTGTAAAAGTTGTTATGCTTTTAATGACCATTAATCCGGAGTATGTTTCCCATTATGACCCACGGAAGTTCGGAGACAGTCTTACGGTTCCGGATACCGGCACAGGTCTCTGTTACATGACCGCTGACGCAAGAGCAACCAACTGGAAGAACAATGGCAAAGTAAATCTTCCCATCCAGCTGACCTGGGCCAGCATTGACCTATTCAATATGCCAAGCACGGTGCGCCGCTTCCAGGACTCCTTGAAGGATCCGGAAGTCATCACCATCAAAGGTGCCGGCCACTGCGTTATTCAGGACCGCGCCGATGAAGTCAGCGCCAACACCCTGGCTTTCTTCCAGAAGCACGGCATTTAACCATTCAACAAAAAACATTTATCACATTCTGAAGAGAATAAAACTTATTTCTATTCCTATTCAAAGCAAGGTTCCCGGCCAAACATCCCAAGCCAAGTACCCTGGCCAAACAACCCAAGCCAAGTACCCTGGTCAAACAGTCCAAGCCAAGCAAAAGACCCCCGCGGTGTGCCGCGGGGGTCTTCCAGTCATAGACTGACTCTACTTTTGCGGTTTATAACCGCAAAGCTTTCAAAATTCAGTTACTTTTGCGGATATCATCGCAAATATTTTGACTTCCAGATACTTTTACGGGTATAGCCACTAACGTTTGCGTTTCTTCTAAAAAAAAAGGGGGGCCCTTCCCTTTAACAACTACCCGCTAAAGCTTATTCCTTATGACGTTTGCCACAAGGATTCTATTTTCGTGTGGCAAACGAAGTATAACCGCCGAATTTGCCACACAATATAG
>CAVCCW010000062.1:0-4739 GCA_963600825.1 Bacteroidaceae bacterium
CCCTAAAAGATCCGGATAAGCAAACAGAATACTCAAAGCACAATCATCCTTTCATCTGTATCCAGGATTTCTGAATGGTGTTCCCCAGTGACATACTCCATCTTGGCAAACTGCCGTTCTGTTACCGCCAGCATTTGAACCAGGCCCTCCGGGGGTTTATTTTTTCTGATTGATTTTTGAATGCTCTCCACGGTGGTTTGATTCAAGGCCATCTTGGTATAGACAGACTCCTGCATCATAACAAAGCCGGATTTAATCAGGAACTTCCGAAAATTCCGGTAATTCCTTTGCTGCTCCGTGGTTATGGTAGGAAGATCAAACATAACTAGAACTCTCATAAATCTATAACTCATTCCTGTAAAACCTCAGCAGGGACGTATCCCGCTCATTAATGGCATCAAATACGGATTTTGAGTAAATCTTTATTGCGTTATTAATTGTCTGCCGCTTTTCTCCGATGATAATTTCCTGATTCATCAGGTTTACCAAAGCCAGTTTTTCTGCCGATTCAAACTTGGAAGGGGCCAAACGGTATACAAACTGATCCACAATCGGGCGAAACGGTTCCATCAGGTCACAGCTCAAATTGAAGTAATTGAACATATTGTCATGGAACAAGCCCAATTGCGTTAAATATCCATTGGAAACCACTTCCCGATTAAAAGCAGACAAAAGAATACTGTATCCATAGTTCAGGCATTTATTAATATCAATATCATAGGACCTGCTGAAGTTGCTGCCAAACAAAGAGGAAAAATAGGATTTTGCAGCCAGTCCTTCTCGGTTTGTGCGATCTCCAAATTCCATTTCTTCCAAATAGGAATACAGCAACTCCGCTCCGGTTAAATGAAGGGCCTCCAGTGTTTCTGCCTGTTTTTTTATCTTTTCATAAACAATGGAAGTCCAGACCTGTCCTTTTACCGCATCAGACCACTGTATTTGTGTCCGAATTTTTTCCGTAGAGTCATGACTACCGTAATAAGACATTATTTCAAATGCTGGATTCCGTTTTTCATCACAAAAAATGACCTTTACTTTGGCTTTTGCCAATTCATTCAACAATGACGCTGTTATAGAAACTTCTGTACTTTCTATAATCAACATAGAAATTTCCGACAGGTGAATTCGGAGCGGCTTTTCTTTGCGCACTTCCATATAGCCTAAGCGATAATCTAATTTTGCCCGATTCTGGACTTCTACAATTCTCCAACTCATAAAACTGCCAAATCTATTGCATTTTCAAAGATACCGGTTATGGACTGGTTGATTAGTTTGATGTTTTTTTGTTTGGTAATATTCATTCCAAGTGTATAGCTGCCAGCTTGTGATTTTCCGCCAATCAGAGTTAAATCGGCGGCACCTGGAACACATTGGAACAAAACTACAGCATTAGACAAAAATCGACATTGTTCCTCCAATGAAAGTGCCAAGAAAGCTTCTCTTCTTTTTTCAAAAGTAGTTTCTTGAGCGCTCAGTTTTTTTCCATATTTAGTGTTTTTAATTTTATCCAAGAAGCAGTCATAAACCGCCAAATTTTCTTCCACTGTTATCTTCTGAAGTGGGGAAATCTTGACGTTCTTTTCCACTTTGGAACGTACAACAAACTTGTCTATTTTTTTGAAATAACAATATATTTTTTCCGGAACTACCAGTTGTTCTGCACATTTCATAGACAATTGATTTCCTGTTCGCGCAGAAATATGCATCCGGAAACCATCCACTTCCAAAAGAGCACCAATCTTTACTTTAGGAAGTAAAATTTCCGGGTTGGTTAACGGATTTTCAGGCCGAGTAGAAAAGTATTCTGCCAGAGCTTCATTATTTCCTTCTACCCTACTCTTTAAATAAATGGGAACCGCCTCAAAAGTCTTTACCGGCTTTCCTTTCTTTTCATGACGAACCAAAGCAAAATAGGCACCTGCCACTTTGTTGTACCCACCGTACTTGCTAAAGTCTGCCAATCTGTCATCAGAGGTCTTTAACGGCATTTGTCCACTGCCATGCGCTACCGGCAGTTGGTCAAAGAATCCACCCTTTTGCTCTGTGGCATAACGCGTAAACAGAACGTTATTTTTCATAACATTCTTTTTGACCGTTACAATGGAACCGTTTTCACCTGCAAGCCAAGCGATGGAGTTGCCCCGTTTTACATCAAAGTCATACATTCTATTCAGACTATATCTATTATCTTTGTTGCGTATGAAATTACAGGGGTTATCAGTAAATTTCGTATCATAAACATTACCTACCACAATGTTGAGGTAAGCATCTTTTGCATGATGATAATCATTAATACTGCGGCATTTCACAATGTCAAATTGCTGTCGGAAGGAAGAAACATTTCCTGCTTTTACATAAACCACCATTGTGTCGTCATACGCTTTATCCAGTAAATTGGCAATTGCTTTTGTAGACTGCCTGGTTTCTACAATCTGTCTGCTGATAAAGCCAGACAGTTCATTATCCGTAAAGCCTTCTGTCCGTGTTAAGCGGTTATATTTTTCTTTGCTGATCAAGTTTGCCTTTTGCAAACGTTTCCAAAGTCCTATTGTTTTTTCCGTTCTAAAAGACGCTGGAAGAGGATACTTATCCGTTTTTTCTTCATTCAGCTTTCGTTTTACAAGAACACGGTTATCTATGCTGTCGTCTTTTGTCTTAGACTGCGGGTAAATATGGTCTATATCGTAATTGCTGTTAGCAGATAACAGATTATCTATGTCAATGGCTTCTCCGCTGTACATACACCGTCCCATCTGAGTGAAGTAAAGGAACAGTTTGTCACTGCGCAATTGGTTTTCATCATATCTTTCCAAAGATTTTGACAGTTCTTCACAATCTGCTTTGGCAGCTTTATAACAAGCTTCCAACTTGGCCTTTCTGGACTGTGTCCGTTGTCCTTTTTTACTGCCGTCTGCATCTCTGGCCATTTCTACAAAAATCTTGTCCGGATTGTGTCCTGCAATTTTTACAATTTCTTTGACAATCAGTGCGGTTCTCCAAATGCTACGTTTGACTGCCGGAGAGACATACAACTTTTCAATATCTTTATAAGCAATTGTGCCGTTAAGGTCATTCTTTTCTGCATTAAACTCATCAATTAGCTTGGCATAGCCATAAGAAGAGCCCAATAATTGCATTAAGTTATCCTGTGTTTCTTCCAATCCGCTGATAATGTTTCTGGTGCATTCCCCGGTACTTGGATCAAGATCATAAATTTTCGTCAAAAACGTTTCAGAAAATCTTCCCCATCCGGTATATCTCCATCTGCAAATTTCCTTAATTTGGTTTTCTGACAAAACAGATCCATATTCTTTTTGAAGATACTCCTTCAAAAGATCCTTGGATTCACCCAACACGGTAATTTGGTAGATAATATCTTCTGCCATTCTGATTTTTGGAGTATCCAATTCCCCTAACAGCTTTTTGAATTGAACATAAGCCTTCATGGTTCCTACTACACCGGTATCTAATCCGGTAATTTCAGAATCTGCATGGGCAACTCCCTGCTGACAAAGGTACTTCAAAATAGCCTTGTTGCTGTACGGCTTTGCTTTTTCCGTATTCAAATAACAATCCTGGAACAGCTTATTTTTTACCGAAACCTCCAACTTTTCACCGTCCAGGCGGATATTATTCAGCTGATTGTAAATGACATACTTACTGTACAAAATGGAATCTTTTGGCAGAACAGTTTCTCCAACCAAATAAGTGCATTGGTTAGTCATACGCTCAATAAACTTGGCTGCACTGGCTGTTTTATCTACCTTGTCTTCAAAATTCCACGGGTAAATCTTTCCCAGCTGTTTTCGTACAATCCAAGCATTTTTGGAATTATTCTTATTTAACGGACCAACATAATAAGGGATTCGGAAGGTAAGTAGTTTTTCTACCTTTTCCTTTACCGAAATACCATCTTCCTGTTCTAAAAGAAACGGATAATATGTTGCCGCATTTTCCAGAATCTTTTCCAATTCCATTTGATTCAACTGATGCGGAATTACACTATTTTCTTTGGTTACCTGTTTCGGCATTGCGGTATTCAATTGCAATTCCGACAGGATATAACGTTCCTCCTCTGTTTCTGGTTCTATGGTGCCAATTTCCTTTAAAACAAATTTACAGAAGTCCTCCTGGGAGCAACTATATTTTTCTGCATACTTGTTTGTGCCGGAGACATGGCCGGTATAGGCGATGTAATTGTTTATACTTTTATTTTTATTTTCCGAAAAAATCTTTTTGTAAGTAGCGTCTGAACAATACTTGCGAACCAGTTCCTTTGTCAGTTTTAAATCCTTTTTGTGCTTTTCATAACTGAATACCTTGGCATCAGAAACGTAGGAATAATCTTTTAAAATATCTGCCAGAATTGCCCAGTCATAAACCGCTTTCATTTTTTCAATTAGGAAAAATCTATCTTCCAAAAGAGAGTCCAACGCGTCTGCTTTGTCATCATATCCGGAGCCAAAGCTTATTTTATTCACTTCTGACTCTTTCAAAGATTCGTCTCCAAATAAATTGGAAAGCTCCACTTGTCCGCCGGCAAGTAAATCGCAAACATATTTCAGAGGACTTCCCTTTTCTACAGAAAACAGACCAGCCAATTCCCGTTTCTTGTCGGTAATGGTTTTATTTTTATCTTTCAAAAGAGCTTCTATGTCAGATGTGTCCGTAAGGGTTATTGTACCAAAGCCATAATCTTCCAATACCTGCAGTAATTCATTAAAAACCACCTTAAAGGA
>CAVCCW010000063.1:0-4439 GCA_963600825.1 Bacteroidaceae bacterium
TAGAAGAAGGGGGCCGGCTGCGCCGGAGTTTCAGGGGCACACATAGAAAAGTGGTTACTGTTGTAAGAGCGGCCCTAAGATGTGCGCCACGGCGCACCACCACATTAATACATAACAAAGAGCTTTGTGCATAGCAGGAAGCTTTGCGCAAAACAAGAAGACTTGCGTAAAACAAGAAACTTTATGCAAAGCAAGAAGCCTTGCGCAGAACGGGAAGCTTCCTATGCGCCAAAAGTGCCGCAGAAAAGTGCCTATAGCAAAGCCCCTTGCCGCGTACAGCGGCAGGGGGCTTTGCATCTTTAGTATTCTACTTGGATGGTTTAACTTGGATAGTTTTAATTCGTTTGCTTTGGGGTTCGTTGTCAGCTTTAGAAAGGTCAGAGACTGACTCGCCAGAGCACGCCGCCAGCCCGCGCCAACAGGGGCCTTATTCTGCTGGCAGAGATTTTTGCGGGATTCCCATTTGCCGCGCTTATTTTGCGTCGGCAAGGGAGCCTTCGGCTTCGGCGCCGGCATCGGAAAGGACGTCGGCAAGGGACGTGTCTGTCATGAAGGTGTTGACGTTGTACAGGTACAGGATGTCCGTGATGTTGCGGTCGGAAATGACGCGATCCACGTCATCGTAATAGTAGCGGGCGTCAATCATGGTGATGGTGCGGAAGTACGGCTGCAGGAACTGAATCATGCAGTTGGCATAGGAATCCTTGAAGATAAGCAGGTTTCTGTCTGGCGAGGTAGGGGTATCAATATCTATCCGGGCGTAATTTCCGCCAAAGAAGACCTCATATTTGTCCTTCTGCTTTAAAGCGGCGCTGTGGTAAATAGAGGCGGTTTTTTCGCCCTGCTCCGTGTAGTTGACTAAGGTGTCCGGTGCGCCGTCTTTGGGAATGTACACTTCAATGGTATCTTCGGCGCGGGTGTATCCACTTTTAGAGGACAGCGTTCCCTGGAAGGAATGGGTTACCGGGTAAACCGTGTATTCCGACGGCACATCGGTAATTTTCAGCTGCGGCGCAAGGGCTTCAAAAGCGTACTTTGCGCCAAGGCTGGTCCAGTGGTGGTCTGTTTTATAGTAGATCTGCTCCTTTTTGTGGGACTTCATGGTTTCGGTTAAATCAAAATAAGTGATGTTGTCCCCCAGGTTTTCTTTTACCAGAGCAATGTCTTTGGACTGGTCATGAACCGGAGCGTTGTTCGGGCGAAGCTGGTCACAGATATAGCCGGCGTTCGGCACCAGGGTCATGGTCTGGTTCAGTGTTTCATGCTTGTCGGCAAAGTCCGAGATGGCCTTTGCCGTCTTAATTACATTGTCCTTATCATAATCATCCTGGATTTCTAACAGGTTCTGCTTTTTACCAATGTAAACACCGTTAGATTCTCTTTTGCCGACAGCCAGATCTTCTGTGGTCTTCAACTTAATCCACTGGTTCCGAAAGAAAAACTGGTCCGTAATGTAGCTTTCCATGTCGGACATATACTGTCCGCTGGACAAGCTGCTCAGGCTCAGCTCCGGCTTTCCTGCCAGCACCCGGTTTTCCGTTTCCGAATAGGTTTTATCCTTTTGGAAGACGGACCAGAGAATGCCAATGACAAGGAAGCCAAGGATTAGGAACGTAATGGCGCGGTAAATGACAAACCGGCGCTTTTGAATTTGCACCCGGTTTTGTGCCCGCTTTTGTTCCGGTGTAAGTTGTCTTTGTTTCATGTTACTCACTCTAACTCTGATTTCTGTTTTTTAAAATCTGAAGTATAAGAACGGATTGTAGGTTGCGTTTACTAAGTAAGCTACGGACAGGACAAACAGGGCAACATACGCCGTAACGGCTGCCACCTGCCGTGCTTTTCCGGGCTTTAAGAAGAACTTCTGCAGCATCTTGAACGGGCCCGGGCCGGAAAAGAGAATGCACAGGAGAAGCAGGACGGCGTTGGTTGCCAGGTAGTACAGGCCGGTGGAATCGGCAAAGCCGGTTCCGCCCACGCCAAATAGGTTACCCAAGTAGGCGCCCATGTCTGACAGCGACGTACTAAAGAACATAACCCAGCCAATCATGACTATAAACACCGTGTACAAAACGCGGACAAAACCGGGCAGCTTGTCCAGCAGCTTCTTCAATACTTTCTTTTCTATTAATAGGATTATTCCGTGGTAGAGCCCCCAGAAAACAAAGTTCCAGGCGGCGCCGTGCCAAAGCCCTGTCAACGCCCAGACAATCATGATGTTCATGATTTGTCTGCCGTTGGACACCCGGTTCCCGCCCAGCGGTATGTAAACATATTCCCGGAACCAGGTGCCCAGGGAAATGTGCCAGCGCCGCCAGAATTCAGTCAGGCTCTTAGACGTATACGGGTAATCAAAGTTTTGTACAAATTCAAAGCCGAGCATTTTTCCAAGGCCGACGGCCATATCCGAATACCCGCTGAAGTCAAAGTAAATCTGCATGGTGTAGGCCAGGCAGCCAATCCACGCGGTCAGGACAGAACGTTCCCCCGAACCCAGCGCGTAAATAGCGTCAAAGACCGAGCCCATGTTGTTGGCAAGCAGCACTTTTTTTGCCAGACCGCGCAGGAACCAGGCCATGCCCTGGCCGAACTTATACATGGAAAGCGTGCGTTCCTGCAGCTGTTCTTCAATATCCTGGTACCGCACAATAGGACCCGCAATCAGCTGCGGGAACATGGTAACGTAGGCACCAAACGAGATGAAGTTTTTCTGCACCGCCGTATTCCCCTTGTACAAATCAATGACGTACGACATAGTCTGGAACGTATAAAAGGAAATACCTATCGGCAACGACACCCCTTTATACGGGATGGTCACCGGCAAAATAGCGTTAATGGAGTCCACAATAAACCCGGCATATTTAAAGAAGCCCAGCATGGCCAGGTTTACTACAATGGTGAACCAGAAGCTGAATTTCAGCATCTTCTGATTTCCATCTTTCTTAAGCGAGTCAATCTGCAATCCGCCCAAGAAGTTAAACAAAATACTGAAGAGCATTAAAAAGACGTAAACCGGCTCGCCCCAGGCATAAAACACCAGGCTGACCAACAGCAGCAGTGCGTTTTTAAATTTCCAGGGGACCAAATAATACAGGAGCAGGGTTACAGGCAAAAAGACAAACAAGAAAAAAACGCTACTAAAAAGCAACTGAAGCCCTCCTCCTTATAGACTGTTTTTAAAGGCCTGATCCGCCTTGCTTGCATCTGCGTGTACCACGTACAGAATGTAATTTCCTTTGACATCCAGCACGGATTTTTCCAACAGGTTGTATTGCTCAACCCCGTACCCGTCAAAGGTGTTCTTTTGGGTTTCCAGGCGGCTTTGAATGGCACTTTCTACCGTGTCCGCCTGCGATGTATCTTTCAACTTAATAATTAAAAGCTCTTCTGCATCCATATTACTTACGGGGGCATAGTAAACCACGCCCTCATAGTCAGAAGCACTTAAGCCATAATATTTTTTCAAGTCGGAGTGGGTTCCCTCCTGCACGTTGGACAAATCCAGCTGTGCCGTAACCGCGGCAGCCACATCGTCTATGTCTGCCGTGCTGGTTTTGTCCCCGCGCTGCAGAACAACAATAAAGGCCAGCAACGCAATTACCATCAGGATCCGAATCCCACCGATAAATTTTGTCTTAGTCTTCATATTCCAGTGTCCCCGCTATGATTGCTTTTGCCCAATATGGATAAAATGCTTTCTGCATATGAATACCATCTATATCGTACAAATCTTTATGGGCATTTACGGTATCCGTAATATCAATGTATCTGATATCGTCCCCCGTAAAGTGAGCCTTCATGGCCTTATTCCACTCCGGAATGACCTTCCAGGAAGTGGACTTTTCAAAAGCAGGATCCGTTGCCGGGATAATGGAAACAATATAAACCTGCGCTTCCGGCATTGCCTCCTGAATTTTGGCCACCTGTTCTTCATATTCTTTAATATAGGATTCCGGCGTTTTCCAGAAGCCCATTCCCGTATCATTAATGCCAAATACTAAGTAAATGGTGGACGGGTTCATCTTTTGGGCGTCATCAATCCATTCCGGAATCTTCCGAATAGTGGCTCCGGCGGTAGCTAACACACGATCTTTATCAAGGAACTTATAGTAGTAGAAGCCGACTGCGCGCGAGTCACCCATGATAACGGAGTCATTGAACATTTTCCAAATATCCGCATTTTCGCTATTCAATGCGGCTTTGCGCTCTTCGGCTTTCTTTTTCTTAATTTCGTCTTCTACTTTATCTGTGTCCCGGTTTTCCAGATTTTCCAGGTAACTGACGCCGTCGCTCAGGTCGGCGTTTTTCTTTACGTTGTGTCTGTGGACCACAAAGGCCACCACTCCAACAACGACAGCAACTACTACCACAGCCACAATGATTGTTGTGGTTAAACGCCGTCTGTTCGCCGGCGTCATTGGTTGCTTTTTGGCTTTCTT
>CAVCCW010000064.1:0-4206 GCA_963600825.1 Bacteroidaceae bacterium
CTGCTTGGGAAACCAAATATGCGGCTTTTTGACTAAGCAAATGCGCTCATTTTAAGCAGGAACCCAGAAATGAGCGCAACGATTTTCCGTATTAGAAATTTGCAAAATGCTAGCGCGCTTATTTTCTATATCGAAAAATTACCAAAGGAAAGTGCTTTTTAATATCACTCTTTCCTTTATGAAATCCAGCGTTAAAAAGCCAAGTTACCACAGATTATGGGATTGGAGCCAATATGAAGTAATCGGAAACGGGATTTACCTCATATGGCTGTCCAGTGCATATCTTTCGGTACAACATACGGTAGTTTGAAATTGATTAGAGGAACTTCTTGCCGGAGGACCATGCATCGCCGACCTTTTCACCGATGACATGGTAGGCATTGTTGAACGGATCAAAGGTGATGGGCGCTACCTTGCTTACGTCTACTTTGTCCTCTGTCAGGGCAGATTCATCCACGCTGACATTGACAATTTCGCCCTTCATAATGCAGGCTTCCGAATCATACGAAATCAGCTTGCACTCCATGCAAACAGCCAGTTCATTGATGATTGGTGCATCTACATTTTCACTCTTGGTAACAGTCATGCCTGCTGCTTCCAGCTTGTCTTTTACCTTATTGCCGGTAGCAATTCCGAAATAATCGCACTCGGCCACATGCCTGGCATCCGCCATACTGATACTAAATGCTTTCTTCTTTAAAATGTTTTTGGTTGACTTGTGATTCGGTGAAATGCACATAGTCACTTCCGTTGCTTCACTGATGCCGCACCAGGCTGCATTCATGGCACAGGGAACGCCATTTTCATCATAAGAAGCGATGATAAATACTGGCTGCGGGAAGCTGTATGGTTTTGCTCCAAAGTTTTTTCTACTCATTTTTAGGTCCTCCTATCAAGAAACAATAATCAACTCGTCAGAAAGTTCCGTGCCACAGGGAAGGATGCGCGGGGTGGCAAGGTTATAAAGGTTAGTGGCACGGCATTCGTAGTCAAATACCTGCCTGGCTTCCGGACTAAGCGTGCTGATTTGGGCAGTTTTGGTAACAATGGGAAGCGTGGCGGTTTGTTTGGCTACTTTCAGCAGTTCCCGGCCGCGTTCGTTGAAGCCGAGGACGCGGATGTACGGCACTTCCAGTTGATTGACGTCCGCCGTCAAGCCAAGGTAAAGTGCCGTTATGATGCGGCGGATCCGGGAATGGGTATACCGTTTGGTTTTAATAATGTCATACAGTTCTTCCAAGGAAGTGGCTGATTGAATGGCATTGTAAATTCTGTTTTCCAGTCCTTCGCTGATATCCGGAGCCGCCGCAATGTCCTCGGCGGAAAGCATACGCAGCCGGGACAGGATAGCCCGTTCGGATTCATCCTGCACTACAGGTGCACGCCCGACACGCTTTTGCTGTTCAAAGAGCTCTACAGAGGCTTTCGGCATATAGTCATAGGCACTTTTGTCCCCGCGTTCCAAGCGGATACGGAGCGCAGAAGCGCTGGCAAATTCTCCGGTAATCTTAAGCGCATCGTGCTCCGATCCGGAACGTGGCACCGGACAGAAGTCCATTTTGGAGTGCAGCTTCTGTAGTGCTTTTACATATTCCAACCCCAAAATGTTATTCGGGCCATTTAGGAACGCGGCCTGCTCTGCTCCAAGAATAGCTTCTACCGCGTTAGCTCTGGCAACCGGATAACTGATGCCGCCTTCCAGCTCTTCTTTAATACGAGCGTCTGTGGCAGGGTTGCGCAGCGCCTGTTCTACCGTTAAAAATTGCTGCCGGTCCGTACACTCAGCACCAAACTGCAACAAGTCTACACAGCCAAGGGCATTTAGCACCGAAACGCCGCCATAGGCGAAGCGTTCCGCCGTGGCAACTGCCCACGGAACCGGCAGCTCTACCACCAAGTCTGCGCCACCCTGCAGTGCCGCAGCGGCACGGCTACGCTTGTCCATAATGGCAACACTGCCCCGCTGCACAAAGTTTCCACTCATCACCGCAACAACATGCGTAGCGCCGCCGCTGCGGCACTCCTGAATCATGGCTTCATGCCCCTTATGAAACGGATTATATTCTGCAATTATTCCGGTTACTTTCATTTGCATAGGTACTCCTTTGCTTCCAGATTTGCTTTCTGTTTTCAGTGTACTCTATTTTTTGGGAAACTGCATCGCAAAAAAGCAACAAGATTGACAAGAAATAAACAGCAAGAATGCCTTGTTTTCGGTCTGTTTCCCCTTTTCTTACGCCCGCTGTTATGTTAAAATCAATCGAATTTGAGACAAGGAGTTTTGAAAATGATCATTTTGGTAATTAACTGTGGCAGCTCCTCTTTAAAGTATCAGCTGATCAACATGGAAGATGAATCCGTCATTGCAAAAGGCATTGTAGAACGCATTGGCATCGGCGGACATATCTGCAGTAAAACAGCAAGCGGCAAGGTCGTAGAATATGATAAGGAATTCCCGGATCATACATCGGCTTTCCTGGAAGTAAAGAAAAATCTGACCGAAGGCGAAGTAAAAGTCATTGACTCTCTGGATGACATCAGCGCCATCGGTCACCGTATTGTTCAGGGCGGTTCTCTTTATAAAGAAAGCGTTCTGGTCACGGACGAAGTAGAGGCCGGCATTGAATCCCTGATCGATTTAGCTCCGCTCCACAACGCGGCTCACCTGCAGGGCATTCGGGCAGCCAAGGCTGTTTTCGGCGAAGACGTACCGCAGGTTGTTGTATTTGACAACGCCTTCCACAGCACCATGCCGCCGAAAGCGTACATTTACCCGCTGCCGTATGAATATTATGAAAAGTACCAGGTTCGCCGCTATGGCTTCCACGGTACCTCCCACCGTTTTGTCAGTGCCCGTCTTGCTGAAATTAATCCGGAATACAAGAAAGTCATTGTTTGCCACCTCGGCAACGGCTCTTCCCTTTCCGCAATCAAAGACGGCAAGGTAATTGACACCACCATGGGTCTGACCCCGCTGGACGGCTTTATCATGGGCTCCCGCTGCGGCGCCGTTGACCCGTCCGCCATCACCTTCATTCAGTCCAAAGAAGGACTGACTCCGGAAGAAACTTCTGACATGATGAACAAGAAATCCGGTTTCCTTGGCGTTTCCGGCGTTTCTTCCGATATGCGTGACGTAAAAGCCGCCGCAAAGGCCGGCAATGAACGCGCCCAGCTGGCTCTGGACATCTTTGCTTACCAAATTGCCAAGCTGATTGGTTCTTATTATGTTGCCCTCGGTGGCTGTGACGCCATCTGCTTTACCGCAGGCATCGGTGAAAACGACTCCACTGCCCGTCTTTCCATTCTGAAACAGCTGGAATGCCTTGGCATTTATGTAGATCAGACAGTAAATAAGGCAACTCATGGTGTAGAAGCTAAAATTTCTACCGCAGATTCCAAGGTAGACCTGTATGTTCTTCCAACCAACGAAGAGCTTATGATTGCCCGGGATACCAGAGATATTGTAGAAAAGCTGTAATTGCGCTATTTCAACTAAAATCTGCACTTGTTCACAAAAGTGCAGACAAAAAAATCCCTGCAAACCGGAAAAATTTCGTCACTGAAAATCTGTGACAAAACAACAAGTCTGTATACATTTGATTAAAAATCAGGTATTATGTAATTGAGGATACACCCTATCCTTTCTGTGCAGGAGTTTCTTTTAGAAACTCAAACGCAACGGGAAAGGAGCAACTTGGCGGAGTTGCTCCTTTCTTTTTTTATGCCCAAAACTAACTCGCAAAAAAGGAAAAACCAACACTTTTCCTGCCCGTTTTTGGGCAAATGTGCAAGTGTTGGTTTGTCAAACAAAGTTTACACCGAACTGTTGTGCCAAATAATCCTAAACGAATCCATTTCCTGCTATCAAAGAAGTGGCCATTTTTCGCCATTTTTCTTTTACTTGTTTTAAGGAACGCAAACAAATAAAGCTCCAAAAATGGCATAACAACGTAAGCTACAGGCCTCACGAATGTTTGCACATTTGTGGTTTCGTCCTTCCCCTTCTTATTTTGAATTAATTAAAAAAGTATAATAACCCGGTCGTAAGACGTAACCATTTATGCAAAGGAGCAGTTCGTATGAAAAAAATGACAAGAAGAATCCTCAGCACGCTTTTAGTGCTTGTACTAATTCTTTCCTTCAGCACAGCCAGTCTGAGTTCGTTTGCAGCCTCTGCAAAGACTCCAACAACAGCATCTTGGT
>CAVCCW010000065.1:0-4066 GCA_963600825.1 Bacteroidaceae bacterium
ACCCATAGCAATAGTTTTTTTACGTCATTTTTACGTCAATTTTACCGTCTTTTTTACCGGAATTAAGAAGCCGCTGAAGTGGTTGGTCTATGAATTTAGTCAAGACAACGGAGATAACCAATAGGCCAAAGAAGCTAACAGCAAATTTAGCAAGGAAAGAATTAACGGTTATAAATCGTCCATAGTTATTAATCCAAATGAACTGGAACAAATAAATTCCGTAAGAATACTTTCCACATAATCTGAAAAAAGAGTTATTAATAATCGGGCAAGCATGAATTGCCTGACTAAGGAGCAGAACAAAAAACCATAGGCCCCAAGTGGAACTGTTTGATAACAGGAACAATTGACTTTTGGAATAGAGCTGCCCATACATCATTACTACAGCAAATGCCAACAATTCATAGGACAAGAACATCCTGCTTTTCAGCGATTCAGCACTTTTGCTTTCTTGGAATTTTTGAATTGTAAAAAACAAAGTAATCCCAAGGCAGTAAACAAACAATTGATTTATCGGACCAAAATTTTCCAAGTATGTATTGTAAATAACCGGGTCATTATCAACTGGTATCCACATCTTAAGCAATGTGTTTATGCATGGCGTCAGCACTTGAATTATGAGCAAAAGAAGAACTGCTTTACTCAAAGAATCCACAAAATAATAAAGTAATGGTGTAATAAGGAAAAATAGCACAAGTACTCCCAAATACCATTCAACGCCAAGGATACTGTCTGTATAATGTGGAAATAGTCCATGTACCAAAAAGATATGTGCAACTACATTTTTTACAGAAACATTCCCTTCAGTTCCAAGCCAATACGTACTCCAGTTTTGGGTAAGCATATATATTATCATTGCAATATAAAACAACGGGACAAGCCTAACATACTTTTTCCCATACCACTTCAAAACAGATTTCAAATTCATTTCCTTGCGTCCCGGAAACATATGACGCATAGACAAAAAGGCAAGATAGCCTGATATAACAAAGAAAAGCTGTACACCATTAGCTCCACTATTTCCAATTGCACCCCAAACGCCAGACAAAGCTCCTCCACCTGTATGGATAAGTGTTACTGCAAGAATTGCAATTCCTTTCAAAGCATCTAAATATCCAGCATGTGATGTGTCCTTACCATTCCAAAATTTTATAAATTTGCTCATTTATATCTCCATGCATAATCTGTCATATAAAGTATCCTGCCGAGGTTTGGACACCAAACCTCGGCCAAAATTTAGAATTATCCTTCTATTGGGCTTATTACTTCTACACCATAATATTCGGCCATAAAATTGTTGGTCCAAGAATCTGAATCAGGTTGCTCAACATATTGCAATCCATAAGAAGCTGTATATTTGGTGTCGGGGTAAACATAATAAATCTCAACTGTATTTTTTCCAGCTTCTGCGCAGTCTTTGATTTCTTGTTCATTATTCATGAAAGTGTAATAACAAGTATTAATATCATTTACGCCGGTAAAGAAATAATACGGAAAAGCTAGGCACGTCAAGCATAAGACGCAAAGGATCTGCATTCTTAAAGAATCAAGCAGTACATTAATCAAAATACAACAAGCAAGAACCAGAAGCACAGCGGTAAAGAAAAGACTATTAGCCGTAATACTGTTTCCAAATATCAAGAAAAGACCTGAAAGTAGAGCTGTCATCACGACAAGGAAAACAACAATAAGGGTTTGTTTATCTACTTTGACGCAAAAAGCCCAAACCAACAAAAGTCCAACTAACAGCCACAACAGCCAGAAATCTTTAAAGGCAGAAAACAAATCTGAAAGCATAGATAATAAATCGCCCGGCATCAAACTTGCCGTTCTGTTTTTTAGTTCTGCCGGTGCCGTAATGGTAAGTAATACTCCTGCCAATGTAATTTCTGCAGAGAGGATTGCCACCAGCGGAATTTTTCGTTTCTGCTGAAATTTCATTAAGAAGATCAGCAGAATTTCAAAAGCCAAAAGCGCTACGCCGGAATTTTCACACCATGTACCGACAACAAAGCTATAAATTACAAATCCAATTTTTCCAGGAAGATTCATATGAAAATCTTCTTCACGATACATTTTAAGGTAAATTCCCATCAAGCCAAGGCCTAATACTGCAGCCCAAAGATAATTAATAGACCCATAAAGCCACAAATTCACTTGTCCAAATACCGGTTGAAAGATCCATACAGCCGCAAATGCAAACAGTAACATAAGTGGCTTCCTTTTCTGTCTCTTCTCTGGTGGTATATACACAGCACTTAGTTCAGTCAACAAAACAAGTTCCAGCACAAATACAGCTGCGTTTAAAAACTTAAATAGGGAAGAAGGAAGAAGCAAAAACAGTTGCACAAAGAAGCTTGCTACAATGCGGCCATTCATAGTAAGCCGATGCCCGCTCATAGAAGAAAAAATATCTGAAACGGTTTCTACCCTTTGCTTTTCTCCTGTTAAAGATTGAAAACTAAATGAATACAAATAATCGTCCACTAAAAGCGGCGTCCGCAAGTTACAAAAAAGAAGAATTAGAAATACAGCAACACAAATAGTAGCATATATCCAATGATATTTCTTGGTTTCTTTAAGTTTTGACCCCATAATATCCTCCTATTACTTTAATCTCTCCTAAACAAGTCCCTTGTATAAACCTTCTCCTCCACATCATTCAGGCAGTCGTCATACCGGTTGGCAATGATTGCCTGGCTGCGGCCCTTGAACTTTGCAAGGTCGTTAACCACTTCAGAGCCAAAGAAGGTGGTGCCGTTTTCCAAAGTTGGTTCATAAATAATGACTGTGGCACCTTTGGCTTTAATCCGCTTCATGACTCCCTGGATGGAAGACTGGCGGAAGTTGTCGGAATTGGACTTCATAGTCAGGCGGTACACCCCAATAACACAAGCCTTTTCCAATGCAGCATCATACTCCGTATCTTCATCATAATCATAATAACCCGCCTTTTGCAAAACACGGTCTGCAATAAAGTCCTTCCGTGTCCGGTTGGATTCTACAATGGCTTCAATCAGGTTCTCCGGAACATCCTCATAGTTGGCCAACAGCTGCTTGGTGTCCTTCGGCAAGCAATAACCACCATAGCCAAAGGAGGGATTGTTGTAATGACTTCCAATCCGTGGATCCAGGCATACGCCTTCAATAATCTGTTGCGTGTTTAAGCCCTTCATTTCCGCGTAGGTATCTAACTCGTTAAAATAAGATACACGCAGTGCCAAGTAGGTGTTAGCAAACAGTTTAACTGCTTCCGCTTCCGTAAAGCCAACAATCATAGTTGGAATATCTTTTTTAATTGCGCCCTCTTGTAAAAGACCGGCAAAGGTTTCTGCCGCATTGACAAGGCGGGCGTTTTTTGTGTCGGTTCCCACAATAATCCGGCTGGGATAAAGGTTGTCATACAGTGCCTTAGACTCCCTCAGGAATTCCGGGCTGAAAATAATGTTGTCACAATGATACTTTTCCCGTTCCGAGGCAGTATATCCAACCGGAATGGTAGATTTAATTACCATAATGGCATCCGGATTATTCTTAATAACCAGTTCAATAACCGCTTCTACGGCAGACGTGTCAAAGAAATTCTTCTTGCTGTCATAATTTGTCGGAGCAGCAATAACAACAATTTCGGCGTCTTTGTAAGCGGCCTCTGCATCCAACGTCGCCGTCAGGTCCAGGTCTTTTTCTGCCAAATATTTTTCAATGTAGTCATCCTGAATCGGGGACTTCTTCTGATTAATCAGGTCCACCTTTTCCGGAATAATGTCCACTGCGGTCACGGTATGATGCTGTGCCAACAGCACAGCAATGGATAAGCCAACGTATCCGGTTCCTGCTACTGCAATCTTCATACTAGTTAACCTTTCCCTCAATCTAAAGTTGCATTCTTCTGCCAGTTCCAACTATCCCGACACATATCTTCCACGGTCAATTTAGCCTTCCAACCCAGCACTTTTTTAGCCTTAGTAACATCCGCATAACAGGTTGCAATATCTCCCGCCCTGCGAGCAACAATTTCATAAGGAACAGCAACATTATTTACTCTCTTAAAGGTTTCCACTAATTC
>CAVCCW010000066.1:0-3968 GCA_963600825.1 Bacteroidaceae bacterium
CCCAAAAAGTATGCATTTAAAATGGCAGCCCGGCGGAGCCCCTTCTTTGCCCAAGAAAAAGTGCATACTTTTTCCCGTTCAGAGCCCTTCTGGTATGCACTTCCGGAAGAAAGTGCATACCAAACCAGTGCTTCAACCCAAAAAGTATGCATTTTAAATGATATCCCGGCGGAGCCCCTTCTGTTATGATTCCGGCGGAGCCCCTTGTTTTGGAGCGGAGATTACCTCATATTGAGTAGTGCAGCCGGATATTGAGGTAAATTGGGCAAATGGAGCTGGCCCTGGACGAAAGTGTGGCCAGATATGCGGTAAGCAAAAGAAATTACCGCAGAAAGTCGGTGACGACTGAATCTGCGGTAATTTGTGATGTTGTGTGCAGGCTTTTTGCCAGGCGAGTTAGTGGCTGAGAAAATGGCAGCCGGAGCAGGAAATAGATCGGGCCGCGTCGGATAACGGAACGATTGCAAAGGAGCGCTCCGGCTGCCCTGGCCAGCTGTTTAAATGGAGTCCAAGAAAGTAGAGCGTACTACGGAAGCGGGACTGCGCGGCAGGAAGCAACGCGTACCGTGGGAAGTTGGCCTACGCGGGCCGCGAAAAGTGGAGACGCTAAATGTAGAGGGCTGCGCGGTAGGCAGTGTGGATGGCGTCAAAGATTTTGCCTGGCGCTTTGGCGTCACCGATGAGGACTACGTCTTTGCCGGCGGCCTTCAGCTCATCATAAAGGCTGCGGCAGCTCTTGAGGCCGAGGGCAAGCACGACGGTGTCCGCCGCAATTTTGTAGGTGCCCTTCTTTTTGTTGGTAACCAGGACACCGTCGTCCAGCACTTCGGCCAGCGTGGTGCTGGTGCAGACATGCAAATTGCTGAGGCCGCCCATGCGCTCGGAGTAAGCGATGAAGTCGGTGGCGGCCACGTCGTGCATGATGCCCGGCAGCATTTCCACAATGGTCACATCGTGACCATGCTCTGCCATGTCAAGCGCCGTTTCCGTGCCGACCAGGCCGCCGCCGATAACGGCAACCCGCTTCCCGACCTTGTCCGGATGGTCAATTGCGTCCAGAGAGGTCAGCGCAATTGGCTTGTCTACACCCGGCAGATTCGGGATAACCGGTTTGGAACCGGTGGCGCAAATGACCGCATCATAACCGGCAAGGTCGGCCGCGGTTGCCTTCTGGTGTACCACCGGAATCTGCAGCTTCTCCAGCTGCGTTTCCTGGTATTTGTGGAACGGACGAATGTCCGCTTTGAAATCGGGTGCTTCCGCTTCAATCAGAAGCCCACCCAGTTTATTAGCTTCAAACAGTGTAACGTCATGTCCGCGGAGCTTGGCTACGCGGGCCGCTTCCATACCGGCCGGACCGCCGCCGACAACCGCAATTTTCTTTGGCGTTTCGGCCTTGGTCAGTTTCAGTTCGCCTTCCCGGCTGATAACCGGGTTGACGGCGCAGGTAACGGCCTTGTACAGGAAGAAGGTCCGCTGGAGGCAACCTTCGTTACAACGGATACACGGCCGGATGTCTTCCGGATGCCCGGCCTCTGCCTTGGCAGACCAGTCCGGGTCAGCCCACAATGGGCGGCCAAGCACAACGAAGTCGCCTTTGCCGGATTCCAGAATATCCTCAGCATATTCCGGCAAAGTAATGGAGCCGGACGCCATAATCGGAATGTCCACTTCCTTCTTTAAGGCCTCTGCAGCCCAAACGTTATGGCAAACCGGAATGGCCATCGGGCTTACCTGGTGAATCATGGTGTGGTGGTCCCCGCCGGAAACGTTAATGGCGTCCAGGCCATGCGCTTCCAGTTGCTTGGCCAGCCAGATGGTATCTTCAATGGGGAAGCCATCCGGCTCATAGTCAGTACCACTTAAGCGGATGGTAACCGGATAATCCGGGCCGACCCTGGAGCGGATCTCGTCCAGAATTTCCAGGTAAATCCGCGCACGGTTTTCCAGGGAACCGCCATACATGTCGGTTCTGTGGTTGGTGGTCGGGCTGAAGAAGTTGGTCAGCAGATAACCGTGCGCTCCGTGGATTTCCACCAGTTCAAAACCTGCGGTTTTGGCGCGTACCGCTGCATCGCCGAAGCATTTGACAATTTCATGAATTTCTGGAATGGTCAGCACCTGCGGAATGGCCTGATCCCCATGCTGCGCATACAGGTTCGGCCACGGAATGGCAGACGGTGCTTTAATGGGCTGCGTTCCTAAGAACTTCTGGCGCCCGCAGTGTTCAATCTGAATGGCAGGGACGGCACCCATTTCCTTAATGTTTTCGGCTAGCCAGGCCAGGCCCGGAATGTGTTCGTCATTGGAAATACCCAAATGACAGTGGGCCGACTTGGAGCCGATTTCATCTACATAGGCGTACTCTACAATAATCATGCCGGTACCGCCCTTGGCCTGGTCCCGGTAGTACCGAATGGCCCGTTCCGAGACGGTGCCGTCCTTGTTGTTCATACCGGACGACTGCGGCGCCTTGGCAATGCGGTTTTTCAGTTCCAGTGTGCCGATTTTACCCGGCGCAAACAGACAGGGGAATCTTTTTTCCATGGTGTTACCTCCTTCAATTCTTGTAACAAACGTGAAAATTTAACTTCGTTAACATTTTATCAATGTCAAGTCTGATATCTTTGTATCAGGTGATACGCACGCACAAAAAAGATATCGGCACAACTGCCAAAAGGAGGGCGTTTCTTTTATGGCAACTGTCATGGACCCTAACATCAGCTACATTCTCAGCAACAATTTGCTGCCGTACCGGGACTTATTTATAAAATACTGCCCGGCGCCGCTTCGCATCTCCAAGGACACCGTCCTCAGCCAAAGCGGCCAGCCCTCCAGCCCCATGTACTTTCTGCTGGAAGGCATGGTCAAAATTTACACCACCAACCCAGGAGGCTACGTGCGCATCCTTGGGTACCACAAACACAACACGCTCTGCGCCATGGACAAAATTGTCGGCCCGGGCGAGCCAGCTGTCGTCACCGTAGAAAGTGTTACCGAATTAAAAGCACTCCAGGTAACCAAAGAGAGCCTCCTTGCCATAGACAAGGAAGCTCCCGGATTTCTTTATTCACTTTTACAGTATTACGGAACCGTCCTGCGCTTAGTCTGCTTTGACGCGGAGCTGAAAAGTGTTACCAGCGCCACCGCCAGACTGGCCGCGTTCCTGTGTTTATATGAAACCAACCGTTCCAAAAGCGGACCGCTGCCCTTAACGCAGGACGAGCTGGCGTCGGCCATCAACGCATCCCGCGTGCAGGTGGCACGCATCTGCTCCGCGTTCAAAAAGCGCGGACTGATTGCCTGTTCCCGCGGCAGCGTTACCGTCCTGAATCCGGACGAACTGGGCCGCCTGTCACAGTACTACTAAGCCTGCTCCTGAGCTGTTGGCGGATACATGGCCAGCGCCCCAGGATGCCACATCCTGCAGGATCAGGTATTTATAAGTGGGCTCCAGCAAAAAGCATACCTTTTCCAGCTTAACGCCCCAATTTGCGGCCTTTTTCCAAAAAAGCATACCTCCGGCCCCGTTCCAGGCAAAAGGTATGCTTTTTAAAATTTTATCCTGGCGGAGCCCCTTACGGTAAGATCCCGGCGGGACGCCCCTTATCAAAGGGATAAAGGGAGAATTGCGCTCATTTCCGTTCAGACAGCCAGATATGCGGCTTTTTGGCCAGGGAAATGCGCTCATTTTTACCTCCAACCCTAGAAATGAGCGCATTCATTTTCCATATTGGAAATTTGAAAAAGTAAGGTTCTGACTAATTGCGCTCATTTCCGTTCAGACAACCAGATATGCGGCTTTTTGGCCAAGGAAATGCGCTCATTTTTACCTCCACCCCTAGAAATGAGCGCAGTCATTTTCCATATTAGAAATTTGAAAAGTAAGGTTCTGACTAATTGCGCTCATTTCCGTTCAGACAGCCAGATATGCGGCTTTTTGGCCAGGGAAATGCACTCATTTTTAC
>CAVCCW010000067.1:0-3590 GCA_963600825.1 Bacteroidaceae bacterium
TTCCATCAACTTGTCTAGTTTTGCCGACGTTCAAGCGAAAAGCTTGGCTTATTTGTCAAAAACTTTCTTTGCGTTAGCTATTGCTATCTTGAAAAAATCGTGTAGAATATTATCGGTTAGATGATGCTAACTTGTTCTAACAGAAAGGGAGATGTGGATGATGCCATTATCCATGTTAAGAGAAGGAGCCACCGGAACTATTAAGGAGCTTCATGGGAAACCGGAAATGAAGAAGCACTTGGAAGATCTGGGCTTTGTATCAGGAGATACCGTCAGAGTGGTTTCACAGCTGGGCGGAAATCTAATTATTGAAGTTAAAGGAACGCGGCTTGCCGTTAACAAAGTTATGGCAAACCATGTCATCCTTGCAGATTGAAAGGAGCATATACATGAAGACATTGCGAGATGTTGCTGTGGGCGAAACTGTCAAAGTTGTCAAAACACACGGTGACGGAGCACTTCGCCGGCGCATCCTGGATATGGGGTTGACCAAGAACGCAGTAGTTTATGTTCGTAAAGTAGCACCTTTGGGAGATCCGATTGAACTGACAGTTCGTGGCTATGAACTCAGCATTCGTAAGGGCGATGCAGAAATGATTGAAGTGGAAGACGTGGAGGGTAAAAATGGCGATTAAAATTGCATTAGCCGGTAACCCGAACACAGGTAAAACCACTTTATTCAACGCACTGACCGGTAGTACCCAGCATGTTGGTAACTGGCCCGGCGTTACCGTAGAAAAGAAGGAAGGTAAGCTGAAGTCCGATAAGTCGGTTACAGTAGAAGACTTACCCGGTATTTACTCTCTTTCTCCTTATACTTCTGAAGAAGTGGTTTCCAGAAACTACATTATTCATGAAAAGCCAGATGTTATCCTGAACATTGTGGATGCATCTAACTTGGAAAGAAACCTGTACCTGACCACCCAGCTGATTGAAGTTGGCGTTCCGGTTGTCATTGCCTTGAACATGATGGACATTGTTGACAAGCAGGGTGACGTTGTAAACGCCGATAAACTGGGCGAGTTACTTGGCTGCAAGGTTGTAAAAATCTCCGCTTTAAAAGGCGAAGGAATTGACGAGGCTGCACAGGCAGCCGTTTCCGTGGCCGGTCAGGCAGTTGCTGACCGCCCGAAGCACAAGTTCTCTGACGAAGTAGAAGCAACGTTGGAAAAGATGGAAGACGTTGTTGCTCCGTTTACGGAAGAATCCAGCCGCCGCTGGTATGCCGTAAAAGTATTTGAAAGAGATAGTGAAATCATCAATGACCTTTCTTTGGATGCCGGCGCATTAGATCAGGCAGAAGTCTTGACAGCTGCTTGCGAAGACAAGTTGGATGATGACTGTGAAAGCATTATCACGGCAGACCGTTATGCCTATATTGCAACGGTTATTGACAAGTGCTATGACAGGAAAAACAAGTCCGGCATGACCACCTCTGATAAGATTGACCGTGTTGTTACCAACCGTTGGGCAGCTCTTCCAATTTTTGCCGTGGTTATGTTTGCTGTTTATTATATTTCCATTTCCACTGTTGGTACGAAGATGACCGACTGGGTAAATGACGTTCTCTTTGGAGAATGGGTACCGACCTATCTTGGCGGCTGGCTGGAAAGCCTGAACATTGCCGACTGGCTGTATGGCCTGATTATGGACGGTATTGTAGCCGGTGTCGGCGCCGTCCTTGGCTTCCTGCCGCAGATGATGGTATTGTTCATCTGCCTGGCAATCCTGGAAGACTGCGGATACATGGCACGTATTGCCTTCGTTCTGGACCGGATTTTCCGTAAATTTGGTTTGTCCGGTAAGTCCTTCATTCCAATGCTGGTTTCCACCGGTTGCGGCGTTCCGGGCATCATGGCATCCCGTACCATTGAAGACGACAATGACCGTCGTCTGACCGTTATGACCACCACCTTTATTCCGTGTGGTGCAAAATTACCGATTATTGCACTGATTACCGGAGCCTTCTTCCCAGACAATCCCTGGGTTGCTCCGTCCACTTACTTTGTCGGAATTGCCGCCATTATTGTTTCCGGTATCATCCTGAAGAAATTTAAGATGTTCTCCGGTGACCCGGCACCGTTCGTTATTGAACTTCCGGCATATCACCTGCCAAGCATTAAGGGCGTTCTCAGAACCATGCTGGAGCGTGCATGGGCTTATGTAAAACGTGCCGGTACCGTTGTTCTGGTATCCACTATTGTTATCTGGGCTCTGCAGAACTTTAACTGGCACTTTGACATGGTTGATACCAACGAATCCATCCTGGCTTCCATTGGTGGTGTCTTTGCCTGGATCTTCCATCCGCTTGGATTCGGAGACTGGAAGGCAGCTGTTGCATCCGTTACCGGCTTAATCGCCAAGGAAAACCTGGTTGGTACCTTCGGCGTTCTGTACGGCTTTGCCGAGGTTGCAGAAGACGGTACCGAATTCTGGCCGCAGTTGGCAGCCGCTTATACTCCGGTTGCCGGTTACGCCCTGATGATCTTCAACATGCTGTGCGTACCTTGCATGGCCGCTGTTGGTGCAATGAGACGGGAAATGATGTCCAAGAAGTACACCTGGTTTGCCATTGCGTATCAGTGCGGACTGGCCTACTGTGTTGCTCTTATGATTAACCAGATTGGTTCCCTGATTGCCTATGGCACCAACTACGCTTCTTACAATATTGTCAGCGTAATTGCTGCATTCTTAGTACTTGCCTGCTTCATCTACCTGCTCTTCTTCAAGAAGAGATACTCTCCTGAACAGGACAAGGCCAAAAAGATGAAGGAGACAGTAACAAAGGAGGCATAAGATATGTCAACGGTTATTGTTGCTTTAGTGATTGCTGTTATTGTTTTCTTTGCCATCCGAAGCTTGGTGAAGGAAAACAAGGCAAGCAAAGCTACCGGAAGCAGTCCGTGCGGCGGAAGCTGTAACGGTTGCAGCGGTTGCGGTCCGGTTAATCCGGAGCAATCCAAAAAAGACTGAAACGCAAGGTGACTTTTCATGACAAAAACAACATTGAAGATTGACGGCATGGCCTGCTCTATGTGTGAAAATCATATGAATGACACCATTCGGAAAAACTTTTCGGTAAAATCCGTTAAATCGTCCTATCAGAAGGGCCAGTCGGTGGTTATCTCCAAAGAACCCCTGGACGAAGAAAAGCTGAGGAAGGCCATTGCAGACACCGGTTATCAGGTAACTGCAATTACAGCGGAACCGTATGAAAAGAAAGGCTTATTCCGTTAATAACCCTGCGTTGTCAAAAGTAAACCAAAGCCCCCGTTGTCAATCCGGCAACGGGGGCTTCTCCGTTGCATTGGTGTCCACTTTATGCGATGTAAACCGGAATGTAAAGCAGAATATATGCGGTAATTGGTGGAGGCAACTGGGTATTTTCAGTACAGTATACGGCGTAATCAAGGCAAAGGAGCATAGAATAATGGATATGATTTCGCTGCGCGGCATTCAAAAGAGCTACGGGTCTCATCAGGTTTTGGAGGATGTCGATCTGACTGTCCGGCAGGGAGAGATCTACGGACTGATCGGAAAAAACGGCGCGGGCAAGACTACGATTTTCAAAATCATTCTCGGTCTGACCA
>CAVCCW010000068.1:0-3185 GCA_963600825.1 Bacteroidaceae bacterium
CTTTCCGCAGACTGCCCTATTTTAAGTAAGTTTAAAGTCGGCATTATATTAGCACAATCTGCCTTAAAAATTTACCCTTTTTTCTCATGGTGACAAATATTTGACAAAAGCGCAAAACAAAAAGCATACCTCCGGCTGATTTTAGCCAAAAGGTATGCTTTTATTCTCTTTCCTCTGCAGAGCTTCTTACTTGCTTAGTCCAGGTTCAGCTTGTGCTCCATAATGTAGCAGGTGGCCCAGAACAGGAGTGCGCAGACAAGAATGCTGACGACCGAAGTGCCAATCAGCGTTGTCTGCAGCGCAACGCCTGTGCTGGTTCTGTAGCCCGTAATGACGTCTGCCAACACTTCGTTTTCAAACCACAGGAAAACAGTGGACAGGATGCTGGACAGAATGCGCAGAATCAGGTATGCCCCGATGGCGCCGACCACCTTGTGGTTCTTGGACAGCAACTGGCCAAACGCAATGGCAAAGTACCAGGTGATAATGAATCTGGAGAACCAGACCACCATATACACAACTAATTCGGTAATGAAGACTCCCGGCTCGGTGCCAAGGGCGTCTTTGATGTATTCCTTATCCCCGCTTCTGGTCAGCAGATTGTAGATCTCCGAAATGGTATCCATCAGCTTATCATAATGGCTAAAGGTAATATACAAGGAAAGAACAGTAACTAACAGTCCAATGACTACCCAGATAACAGAGTTAATGAATTTTGCGGTAACCAAACTGTAGGACTTGGTTGGCAGCGTCATCATCAGGTAGCCTTCATCGGTAAAGAAGTTCTTATAAAAGCGATAAATTAAGTAAAAAATGGTCAGTACCATTGCCGCAATAAAAGCAATCACATACAGCACGCTCAGCAAGGATGCCATCCCTTGCAAAAGGCTGGCAAAAGAAGAGGACACTGCGTCAGCAATGGTTTTTCTGGTGGCAAGCCAGGTGCTGAATCGCCCGAGAAGGGACAGAACCAGAACCACAAGATACGTCGGCACCAGCATTTTAGCGTCCGCGAAGAATTCGTGTTTGATTAATTTTCCTAGCATCTGAATTCCTCCCTGAACAGGCTGTCTACCGTGTGGCCCATGGCCTTGATGTCTTCCACAGAGCTGTGTCGCAGAATATCTCCGTTGCGGATAAAGACGAATTCGTCCAGAACCGGCTCAATATCTGCGATTAAGTGCGTAGACAGTACCACAGTGGCTTCCTTATTGTAGTTGCGAATGATGGTATCCAAAATGTAATCTCTGGCTGCCGGATCCACGCCGCCGATCGGCTCATCCAGCAGGTAAAGCTGCGCCTCCCGGCTCATGACCAAAATCAGCTGGACTTTTTCCCGATTGCCCTTGGAAAGCGCCTTAAACCGCTGATTTTCATCAAGGTTTAAGTGGCCCAGCATGTCATACGCCTTTTCCTTATTTAAGTCCGGGTAAAAGTCCGCCATGAATTTGATCATGGATTTGATGGTCATGGTATCCGGCAGGTAGTTGCGCTCGGGCAGGTATGCCACAATCTGCTTGGTTTCTTTCCCGGGAACTTTGCCGTCTATGAGCAGCTCTCCGGCCGACGGCAGCAGCAGGCCGCACGCCAATTTGATTAAAGTGGTTTTGCCGCTGCCGTTCGGTCCCAGCAAGCCTATCACTTTTCCTTTGGGAAGCTGTAAGTCAATATCGTTCAGAGCGGTAAAGCTTCCGTATTTCTTACGCAGCGCCTTACACTCCAGAATGTAATCTGCCATACACATTCCTCCTTTTGATTTCTATCAGGATTTTTCAAAGAAACTTCCAATCCTATTTTAAACAAGGCAGTTTAAGCCTACTTAAACCATTATAAACAGGGCTTTGGAATAGTCAAACTGCGTTGACAGTACCCCCAAAATTAGGTATCATAATTTTTAGTATTAACAACCGTGGAGGGCAATCTGCGGTGAGAGGGGTATATGAAATGAAGGTAAAAGACACAATTGTTACCGCTGTAGCCACTGTGCTTGGCTCCATCCACGGCGCAATTACCGTCCTTCTTGACGGCGCTCCGGCCGACCAAGTCTCTTCTGCTGCTCTTGAGGATTTCTTTGCTTCCAGAAGAACTGCCGTAGCTTTTGCCAAGGACAAGAAAGCCGCTTTGGAAAAGGAACAAGCTGCCATTAAGCGGGACAAAGCTAAGCTTGACAGAAAAGTCAGAAAGCAGCGTCAAAGACAGGCAGAGCGCATCTACAAACAGCGCATTGCGCAGGGTTATGACTCTACCCTTGCCGTTATGGACAATGCCGCCCTGCAAAATGCAAAGGCTCGTCGGGACGCCGCCGTCAAGGCACTGGCACAGGATAATGCCGCCGTGGAAAAAGCAACGGCTGCAGCCAAGCACGCCGAAGCTGCTCGCATTAAAGCTGCCAAAAAAGCAAAATAAGCTAAGTAAGCTACCGCGGAAAGCTGTCCACGCTACCAAAGAAGCAGAGCAACTACCATAGGCGCTAACCAAGCTGTTTACAGAAATTGAAGGCACTGCAGGAACTTTTCCTGCAGTGCCCTTTTTTATTTCCAAACCTTATTCCAAAAACACATTCTAAAATTGGAAATTACCGTAAGTTGAATTACAGTAAGTTAATGAAATCCTTCATGGATTGGAAAAGTTCTACATCGCCCGGCTTTACCTTCACGTTGGTTCTGATTTTCTGACCGTTCGGGTACGTTACCGCAATTTCCACGTTGGTGCCCTCGGTTACCCCGCGGTTTGCAATATCCTTCAGAAAATCCGGAAATCTCGGGTGATTCAGCTTAAACTGTTCCCAGGCCTGCTTTCCTTTTGCCAGCGCGCTAAAGTCAAAGCCGCCCATGTTTGGAATGTTCATGTACTTTCCTCCTGTACTGGTTCCTGCCCAGTGTTTTCTATACCCATTGTTATAGTTTGTTCGGGCAGCTTTTGCAAGGGGGTTTGCATGGCTATTTGCGGGCCCAGTTGCGGACCCGGGTGCTGGCCCTCCGAGCCGCCGCCTGCCGCCACCTACCTTCTGCCTGGCATTACCCACCCACTATTGCAAAAAAGGGCTTGCTTTTTCCGGGCAGGCTTACTATAATAATAGGGCACTAGGGAACAAGTGAATATATCGCAGGGTAGAGCAGTTGGTAGCTCGTCGGGCTCATAACCCGGAGGTCGGGGGTTCAAATCCCTCCCCTGCACCCATGTAA
>CAVCCW010000069.1:0-2960 GCA_963600825.1 Bacteroidaceae bacterium
TTCGAGACGGGTGTAAAAAACAAAGAACGGTGAAATGCCGTTCTTTGAATTGGTGGAGGAGGATGGATTCGAACCACCGAAGTCGTAGACAACAGATTTACAGTCTGCCCCCTTTGGCCACTCGGGAACTCTTCCATGTTGGACCGATAAAAGCGCATTGTCTTTCACCGGCCGTGGAGCTGGTGAACGGACTTGAACCCCTGACCTGCTGATTACAAATCAGCTGCTCTACCAACTGAGCTACACCAGCACATCTCAAGTGCGCTTGATTACTATAGCACAAGCCCAAAACAGGGTCAAGGAGTTTTTCAGACTTTTTCTGAAAAAATCTTCTCGGCGTAATCAGCCTTTTTATTGTTACTGCTTCTCTGGGACTTGCTTTTTCCAAAGAACAGGATATAATTCCAGTATCGGAATAAATCCGTATCCGGGTGTGGCGAAGTTTGGTATCGCGCTTGAATGGGGTTCAAGAGGCCGCTGGTTCAAGTCCAGTCACTCGGACCAGGAAAAGGGGAGACGACAATAAAGTCGACTCCTCTTTTTCCTTTTTCTTTTTACTTTTATTCATCTGTACGGACTTTCGGTTCTGTTGTATACTGAAAGCCCAAAGAAAAATGGACGAAAGGAGTTACGTTATGAAACAAAAACGCAAGGGCAAGACCAAGGGGCTGCGGTTTGAAACAACCCGTGCCGAAAAAAAGAAAAAAAGCCGACTCCTTTGGTTTGCATTTATTGCAATCGTTATTCTGACTGCACTCCTTTCCATTGGTGTTTATTTAGAAAAGTCAGGGTATTTTGAAACCAACCGGAATGTCTCCGAAAGCAATATGCAAAAGGAAGTGTCTATTCTGGTGGGCAGTGTGGACAGTGACGGAGAACTGGTTTACCTTAGCTGGATGACCATGAATACCAAAAAACAGTCGTTTACTATTACGCCAATTTCCCCCAAGGGCAGTTATGGCGGACAAACCTACACGGAAATTTATGGCAATGCTGCCAAGACGGTAGAAATGGAAATTAACTGTCAGAAGTTAAAAGAGGCCATTTCAGACCAATATAACGTAAGTCTGGACCGGTACATCTTTTTGCCGGAATCCGCTTTCCCGCGTTTGCTGAATACCCTTGGCAATTACACGATTAATCTGGATACGGAAGTAGCCTATGACGGAGATGACTTCTCCATTCATATTTTAACTGGGGAACGAACCCTGACTGGTGCCCGCTTCTTCAACTATCTCTGTTATGTCGGAGAAAACTACAACAACGAAGCTCTTCAGAAGCAGGCAGACCTGATGGCAGATTTCCTGAAACAGGAGCTGACAGAAGAGAACGCCAAAAAAGGGCAGACGTACTTTGAATCCCTGAGCAACTGCATTACAACCGATATCACTCCTCCAGATTTTTCCCGTTACAGTGACTTCCTCCTGGAATGCAGTACTCTGAAGGATCTGGACATTACCGTAAACTAAGCTTTTTATCCCCGGAAAGGAAGGCTTTATGCAAAAGGTAAAGAATTTTTTCAAGAACCTGCTTGTGACTGTAGTTGTTCTTGCCCTTTTACTGTTGCTTCCCATAGACCGGGGATTTGCTTTTGTGGCCGCTGCATCGCACGGATATAAAACAAGCAGCATAACCAATGATGTCAACCGTTATTATTACCAGAATCTGACCAAAACGGAGCAGGAAGCGTACCGTTACATTTGCACGCAGATTACGGATTTCCCGGAGCGCATTTACATTCCAAAGCTCAGCAAGGACGAATTGAACGAAGTGTTTGAGGCTGTGCTGTATGACAACCCGGAGTTTTGGTTTCTTGAAAATTATTGCAATTACGAAAGCAGGGGCGCGTCGTTTTTGACGGTTTGTGCGTCGTTTATTCCCGTGTATCGTTGCGATTCAGCTACTTACCAGGAAAAGCAGTCTCAGGTGGAAGCTGCAGCCGAAGAAATTCTTGCTGCAGCACCGGAGGGCTCTGACTATGAAAAAGAGCTCTACATTCATGACAAACTGATTAAACTATGTGATTACGGAGATCCCGACGAAGGCTCCGATATTTCCACGTTAACAATTTATGGCGCATTGGTGGAACATGCTCCTGTTTGCGAAGGCTACGCCAAAGCGGCACAGTATTTGTTAACGAAGATGGGCATTCCCTGTTATGTTGTCATTGGGGAAGCAGTGGATTCCAGTACCGGAACGGCAGAATCTCATATGTGGAATGTAGTTACCATTGGCGGACAGAAATACTGTTTGGACCTGACCTGGGATGACCACACCAGTCTGGGAAGCCAAGGAGATCCTACCACTCCATCCCATATCTACTTCAATGTAACTGTGGAAGAGCTTTCTGAAACGCATACTGCTAAAGATAGCACTGACGTTGCAGGCTGTACGCATACAGAAGCCAATTACTTTGTGAAAGAGGGCCTACTGTTTGATAGCTTTGGCTCGACAGAGCAAACGGCCGCCTGCCAGGCGCTGACGGAAGCATTGAATCAGGGACAGGGCTCTTTGGAGTTGCGCTTCAGCTCCAAGGCGGCCATGCGCAGTGCCGAGCAGGCCTTAGTCCAAAACCGGGGCATTTTCCGTATAATCAGCGCAGCCAACGAAAGCCTCGGCGCGGCAAAGCGCGCTTCCACTTCGTCGGTCCGCTATACGGAAAATGACAGCCTTTTTGTCCTGGCCTTCCACTTCTCTTAAGAAAGTGTCACTCCCTTTACGGAGAGGCACTTTAACCCTCATGGCAAGGAACACCCGGCGGAGTATCAGCTTTCCAAAAAATAATCGAAATTATTAGTTGACACCATGGCACACCCGTGCTAATATATATCTCGCGCCACACAGAGGCGCAACACAGGAAACCGCACAGACACGCGGTTTTAAGTACCTTGAAAATTAAACAACGACGAACGAAAGAACCCTGAAATTTCAATTTGAAGTTTCAAAGTACTAGATTCCAG
>CAVCCW010000070.1:0-2841 GCA_963600825.1 Bacteroidaceae bacterium
CACTACGTTTGCCACACGTAAGTGGAATTCTGGTGGCAAACTAGCAAGGAACTGCTGATTTGCCACAGAAAATAAAAATTGGGCCGCAAATCAGAAAGTAACTTTCCAATTTGCGGTCCAACAAGGGTTGCTATCGTGTAGTTGTATACTTGGAGTTGCTACACTGTAGCAGCTTGTAGTAGCTATACTGTAGTTGCTATGCCATAAGCCACCTATTATGGCAGTTTGCTTTTATTTTTCTGCTCTTGCCAAGCACTTTAACTGACTAAAGGGAAATGGCAAGCGGTTTAGCCGTGGAGGCGGCGGGAGCGGTCGGCGCGGAAATGCGCACCGCAGTTCACCTTTTCTTCTACCAGCGTAACAATATCTGTGGCAGCGTCACGGTTAATATATTTCTTTTGGTTGGCAATCATGTCGGCAGTCAGGTCCGGGTCCTGCAACTGCTTTAAGCACTCTAACAGGTCTAGGTTAATGGACTTGGCATACAAGGCCATTCCATGTTCCTGGAAGAAGCCAATATTTAAGATTTCCAAGCCGCCAGGAATGGGGCTGATAAAGACAATAGGCTTTCCAAGCGCAGCCGCTTCCGTGGAAGACAGTCCGCCCGGCTTGGTAATGACCACATCTGCGGCAATCATGTACTCTGCCATGCGGTCCGTATGCTCCATCAGGATGACTTTGCCGGAGAACAGCTTCTTCATTTGCTTGTACAGGAATCCATTGGAGCCGCAGATGGCAATAATGGAAACGTTGCTGTCAATCAGGAAGCGTCCCGCCATCAGCGCCACGCTTTCCAGCAGTTTGCCGGACCCGACCGATCCGCCGGAAATCATAATGTAGCGTTTATCCTGTTCCAGGCCCAGCGCTTCCCGCGCCTCCGCCTTGGTCATTTCAGTGCGGAACTCCTTTTTGACCGGAATGCCGATTGGATACAACTTATATTCCGGAATCCCGTAGCTGACGTATTCCTCCAATAAATCAGGCGAGGCAATGATATAGTTGTCTGCCTGGCTTTCCCTTGTCAATGGAATACAGTGATAATCTGTAGAAATCCAGAAGGTTGGCGAAATGTGATGGTCCCTGGCATGAATGGCTGCCAGCATTTCACTGGGGTACGGATGGGTACAAAGGATGGCATCAAACTGCTCTTTCCGAATGTACTTATACAGCCGTTCTGCCATAGTGTAATTGCTATAGTAAACCGGGGTACGGATAGGGCCGTCCTTAATATATTTACCAAGTAACTCGCCACAGTGATAAAAGAAGCCGAACACCTTTGGTATTCTTTGCACACTTTTAATATAGGTCTGATTGATAATGGTGCTGGTCAGCTTTCCCAAGTGCTTTCCTTTCAGGGAAAACGGGTCAATCATGACCGCTTCGTGGCCTTGTTTTTGGAACTCTTCTTTTAGGGCAAGGGCGGCTGAATTATGTCCGCCTCCGGTTCCGTTGGACAGTAGGAGTACTTTCATGTTTGTTACCTCAAATTGTGTTTCGGTTATATCTGACGTACAGTTTCATTCTATCAGCTTCCCCTCTCTTTTACATTAAACAATAGGGACTAGTTGCAAAAGAATACAGGGTGTGCAGCATCAATTACTATGCAAATACGGGAAAACCTGGTCAAAGCGTTCGTTAATGACCAAATTTGCCTGATAATCCAGCGGGGTTGCGTCACGGTTGATCAGGACCAAATGGGAACCGTGAAAATAGCGGAGCAATCCAGCCGCCGGGTAAACCACCAAAGAGGTGCCTAGAACAACCATGACATCTGCACTTTGGATGGCGGTAACGGCCTCCTGCAGAACCTGTTCCGAAAGGCCTTCTTCATATAACACCACGTCCGGTTTTACCGTGCCGCCGCACTTGGGGCAGTGCGGCACACCGGTACTCTGCGCAATCCATTCAGCGGAGTAGGCTGCGCCACACCGCTGACAGTAATTGCGCAAAACCGATCCGTGCAGTTCGTATACCTTTTCAGAACCGGCCTTCTGGTGGAGGCCGTCAATGTTCTGGGTAACCACACCCAATGATTTTCCGCTCTTTTCCATGTCGGCAATAAAGTAATGCACGGCATTGGGCTTCGCATCTAAATACAGCATTTTATCCTTATAAAAACGATAAAACTCTTCCGGATTCTGTAAAAAAAAGTGATGGGATATAATTTCCTCCGGCGGAAAATCATAGGTCTGCGCATACAATCCGTCCTGGGACCGGAAGTCCGGAATCCCGCTGTCCGTAGACACGCCCGCTCCGGTAAAGAAAACCACGCGTTGGGCTTGATCCAAAATTTCCTGCAGCTGTTTTATTTTTTCTGCTGTATTCATGTCTGACCGTTCAGCTCCTTCCGAATTTGTTTCCACTCTGGCATATATTTACTTTCCAATGCATGAAACTCTTTCCCATGATTGGGAACAACCGTATGGCAAAGCTCATGCAGAATGACATATTCTAAGCACCGCTGCGGATAGCGGGACAACTGTGCATGGAAGGTTAATTCCTTAGTTCTGGTATTACAGCATCCCCAGCGGGCGCGGTATTGCCGGACATTCCAGCCGGCGCACGTCAGGCCCGTATAAGCCATCCACTCGGGCACCAATACATTTAGACGGGCCATCGTCTGCTGCCGATACCAACGCAAAAAGAACTTTTCTTTTTGCTCCGCGGTTGCACCTTCCGGTATCGTCAGCACCGCTTCCCCAACGGCTGTTTTTCCAGCACCAACGGCAACTTTCGCAGCATCAACGGGCACTTTCGCAGCATCAACGGCACCCTTCGCAGCACCAACGGCCACCCCCGCTCCGCCAGCACCCACTTCCCCCACAAAGTAATTCCTTGTAG
>CAVCCW010000071.1:0-2677 GCA_963600825.1 Bacteroidaceae bacterium
AGCATGTGAAGTTTCATAATTATCAGCCCCTTGTGCTTGACTCTGGCAGTTTTGCGCGGTACTCCAGAACTTTGTTGGTTAGTCGCTCGCCTGCTTTAATCAGATCCAGGAGCCCTTGGCGTTCTTCCTCCAGCGTGCTGTGTGGGACCGTGACCTCCAGGGTCAGAGGTAGGGTGTATGGGGACCGGGCAATGTACTCGCAGATTTTGTCCCAGTCACAAATGCCCTGGTATGGGATGATGTGCGCATCCGATTTCTGGACGGCTCCGTCCGGGTCTTCTGATAACGTGCGATTTACTCCATGATTGTCATCCAAGTGCATTGCAATCAGGCGGTCATAGTACCGCTCAAGGAACGCTACCGCATCTGTTACAAGCGCTGCGTGCCCGGTGTCACAGCAGAAGCCCATATAATCCTTATCATACCGTGCAAACAGACGGTCTAGTTTTTCAAATTGGTATGGAGCGGGTGTACAAATCATGTTTTCAATGGCAATGCGGACGCCCATGGCTTTGCAATAGGGCTCCAAGGCGTCAAAAGACTTGAACACTTGTTCGTACCACTTTTCTTTGAACCCGGGGATGTTTTCAAAATCTTCGTAGGGAACCACCAGGTGCAATACAATTTCGGTTGCACCAAGGAGATGGGCAAGGTCCACACGGTTTTGGACCAGTTCCACGCCTGCCAGACGGTTATATTCGTGTGGCGAGGTGATGTCTTTACGGTTATCCCGCATCCTGGTCCGGTTCAGAAATAGCGGCTTCCCGTCTTTTACCCGACACCGAGTGTTACCTTCCGTTGCATGGACGCCTTTTACCTTAATGTTGTATTTATCCAGGAGTTCCTTAATTTGAATCATTTCCCACTTGGAATAGGCATACTCAAAATCCCAGTCGTAAGCCCAATGGACATGAGTAACGCCAGCGGCGTTTAGCTTTTGGAACTGTTCTTCCATGCTCTCGGGAGAATTTTCCAGAATTCCCCAATCGGTTGCTAATGCAAGTTCCATCAGGTACCCTCCTTTTCAAGCGCGTCATCCTGGTCTACGTCAATCTTCAATCCCTTGCGTTTTACCATGCTACAAAGAATGGTGGAGGCAATGAAGCCAACGCCATACAGGGAAATCATGATGATAAAGATGGTGGAATACGCCTTATTTGGTGCAAACTTATCCACAATGTTTCCATAGGTGGCAAAGGCCCAAAGCATCGGAGATTGAATCAGAAGAATGGCGACTGCCATGGCAGAACCGGAAATGTCCTTTGGAATTCCGGATTCACCAATCGGGGCGTAGTAAACCCCGCGAAGCATGTACACCACAATCTGGAGAACAATCAATAGAATGGTGATTGGCCAGGTCATGGACGTCTGCTTCGGGATTAGGATAATGGCTGCCAGAATAATCATGCCGGCCAGGAAAAGAATTCTCATCAGGGCGGCGGAACTCTTAAACAGCTTATTCCCGATGACACCGCTAATAGGCCCGGAAATCATTCTTACCCAGTTGGAAGAAGCAATGCCGAAGATGGCAACCAGAACGGTTGGAACGGCTAGAACATCTTCCAGGAAGGGCAGGAAGAAGGAACAGCCAAGATAAACGGCGTAAACACCCATGCCCATGAAGCCAATCAGCCAAAGCTGTGGAATCTTCAGGCATTTAATGGCTCCTTTTAGTGACTCTTTGTTCTTTTCCACACTGGTGTCTGACTTCAGGTAGTCCTCTTCAGGCAGGAAGAAGAACGTGACAACGCCCATGATAATTAAGAACGCTGCGGCAGCGCCCAGTGCCACTCTGACCCCCAGAATCTTTTCTCCAAAGAAGACAAAGATTCCGGTTGCGGCGGTGCTTAAAACAAAGTTAACCAGGCCTCTGGTCAGTTCCATGGAGCCAAAGGCAATTCCTTGCTTATCCTCCGGAGCCAGACACCGGATGCTTTTGGTAACGGCACCCCAGTAGAACGCCTCCATAGAGAAACCCCAGATTACACCGACAATCAGCATGCCCGGATAAGTAACCATACCGGAAACCAGATAAAATCCGGTTAAGCCGGTAATGGCAAGGTTAATGGACATTAATTTTCTTGCCGAAAAGCGATTTAGTACCCACGCACTGGGAATTCCTCCAAAAAAGGCAATCATGCCCATCATCGACAGAACAAAGCCGAGCTGCCCGTTGGTCAAGCCAAGCATTTCTCGGTACGGCGTATACAATACATTTTTGATGGCGTACATGAAGTAGATGGTTTCAGATCCAATACAAATGATTAAAAATTGTGCCAATACTTTCCGATCCAGCTGTAATTTCTTGAACATAACATCCTCCTAACTTCTAACCCTTAACGTTTTCTTAATTTAGACTATTTAGAAAGAATTTAGTCCTACTTACGCCTTCATAGTACGGGCAGGCTGAAAAAATAACAATATCTCTTTTGACTGAATTATTTGTTCGGTCTTAGTAGGCCTCTCCAAAAACGAACAAATCGGAGGCTGTTTTTTAAGAGTAGATTAAGAAGTTGGGGAAGGGGAGAAATTTCAACAAAACGGCTTAAGTTGAAATTTCTCTGTGCTTTTTAGGGTAGAAATTTCAAGAAAACGCAATATCTTGAAATTTCTACCCTGTTTTACGACAAGTAATTTCAACTTACGTTGTTTTTTTGAAGGTAACGGGCGAGTTGGC
>CAVCCW010000072.1:0-2527 GCA_963600825.1 Bacteroidaceae bacterium
AAATGCGCTCATTTCCCCGTTCAACCTGGAAATGAGCGCATTGTTTTTCGGTATTGGAAAATTAAAAAATAGGCACAACGCCTATGCCTGTAGTTAGTGATGAGTACTGTGATAGAGCTATTAGAAAAGTTACTTGGTTCAGTCAATTTTTACTTGTCTCCGGCCAATTCAAGGGTTCTTTGGTAGGCGGCATCCAGTGCGGCCTTTACTACCCCGTTTAAGTCGGAATTTTGTAAGCTTTTTACACCTTCAATAGTGCTGCCGCCGGGCGAGCAGACAGCGATGCGGAGGTCTTCCAAAGACGACGCACTCTGCTCGGCCAGAAGGGCGGAGCCCCGGCAGGTGGCCTTGGCCAGTTCTGCCGCCGTTTCCGCTGGGAGGCCCAGGGCTTCCCCGGCTTTTGCCAGCGCTTCTATATACATATAAATATAAGCCGGGCCGCATCCGGAAATGACGGAGCCGGAATCAATGAGTTTTTCTTCGTCTACGGGAACCACTTTTCCGCACGCGGAAAAGTCGTATATAAAGGTATGGAACTGCTCATCCGTTACCAAGTGATTTCTGGTAACCAAAATGACGCCGGCGCCAATGGAACACGGTGTATTTGGCATAATGCGGATAACAGGATATTCCTTGCCCAGCAGGTTGCAAATGGTAGCCATTTTGGTGCCGGCTGCCATGGTAACCAGAACCGGCCCGTCATTTTCGGACAGCGGCCCCTGCAGCTCTGGCAAAACCGCAGGAAGCACCTGCGGCTTAACTGCTAAAACCACGTAGTTACTGGATTTTGCAATAGTTTCATTGGTAGAAGCGTGCGCAGAAATGCTATCTGTTAAGGCTTTTAGCTTTACAGGAGTTGGATCCGACAGTGCAACGGTATTCGAAGAGACCTTCTGCACCAAGCCGGAAGCCAGTGCTTTAGCCATATTGCCTGCGCCAATGAACCCATATTTAAACATAAAATTACGTCCTTCTTTTCAAAAAGTATTTATTATTCCCGAATTTGGCCGTTCCCATGGATTAGGTATTTATAGGTGGTCATTTCTTCCAGTCCCATAGGACCGCGGGCGTGTAACTTCTGGGTGGCAATGCCCATTTCACAACCAAGGCCAAATTCGCCACCATCGGTAAAGCGCGTAGAGGCATTTACATACACTGCAGCGCTGTCCACACAGGTGCAGAAGCGGTCTGCGTTTTCCTGCGTATTGGTCAAAATGGATTCACTGTGTCCGGTAGAATGCTTTGCGATGTGCGCAATGGCTTCTTCCACACTATCTACCACTTTAACAGCCATAATATAATCTAAGAATTCGGTATCAAAATCTTCCGATCCGGCAGGAGTACCCGGAATGATTGCAGCGGCCTTCGGATCCAGGCGCAGCTGCACCGGTGACAGGCCGGCATCTGCCCGTTCCTGTACCAGAAGGTGTTCCAGTTTTGGTAAAAAGCTGGGTGCAATGTCTTTGTGAACCAGGCAAACTTCCATGGCGTTGCAAACGGACGGGCGCTGCGTCTTGGCATTGTTGACAATGGCAAGCGCCTGGGCTTCGTCCGCAGTTGCGTCTACATAAATATGGCAGATGCCGGTACCAGTCTGGATGCATGGCACCTTGGCATTCTGAACACAGCGGTTAATCAGGCCTGCGCCACCGCGCGGAACCAGCAAATCAACTAGGCCGGTAGCCGTCATTAATTCGTCTGCACTGGCATGGGTCAGGTCGGAAACCAGGTTTACGGCATCTTCCGGGATGCCGCATTCGGTTAGGGCATTCTTTAACACTGCAACAATGGCGTTGGAGGAACGGTAACTTTCTTTTCCGCCCCGCAGCACACAAGCATTTCCGGCCTTAAAGGCAATGCCTGCGGCATCCGAAGTTACGTTCGGACGGCTTTCATAAATAATGGCAACCACACCAAGTGGAACACGCACTTTACGGATAACAAGGCCGTTCGGACGTTCTACCTGCCGTTCTACCTTTCCGACCGGATCCGGCAGTTCCGCAAGGGCGCGCAGGCCTTCCGCCATTCCGCGGATGCGGTCCGGCGTCAGCCGGAGACGATCTGCCATAACATCTCCAATGCCGTTGTCTTTGGCCTCTGCCAAATCCAGTGCATTGGCAGCCAGGATGGCTTCTGTCTGGGATACTAATTCGTCTGCCATCCGCAGCAACGCAGCGTTTTTCTGTTCGGTAGACAACGCTGCAATCTCCGTGCAAACAGCTTTGGATCTTTTACAAAGTTCTAACGTGGTAGACAGCATTTTAACGACTCCTTCCCGCTCTTACTTTTGTGCTACAAACAGCGTGCCGGTATAGGGTTTGCCTTCCATAATGTCATAAAGCGCTTTTGGCTGATTGCCGTTAATGACAATGGTATTGATACCGGCGTCTGTTGCCATTTTGGCTGCACTGATTTTGGTAGCCATACCGCCGGTTCCCCGTTTGGTGCCGCTGCCGCCGCCCAACGTCATCAGTTCGGTAGACAACGCTGCAATCTCCGTGCAAACAGCTTTGGATCTTTTACAAAG
>CAVCCW010000073.1:0-2270 GCA_963600825.1 Bacteroidaceae bacterium
CTGGGAGAAAAAGGAAAATAACACGTAATTCGGGGAGGGAATTACGTGTTATTTTGATAAAAAGGGGAATTTACACGTAGTCGGCCGTCTAGAACCAACTGAGGGGACTGCCGGAGGGCTGGCTGTTGACTGTGGAGGGTGCGGGACTGAGTGCGGCGGGTGTGAGGACTGCGTGCGGAGGGCGTGGGGACTGACTGTGGAGGGTGCGGACTGGCTGTGGAGGCCACCGAAGGGGCCCGCGGTGGGGGCCCCAGCCATGGCACTACGTGGGGAAGAGGCTGCTAAAAGCGGAAGCGCAGCTGGGATTCGCAGAAGGCAATCAGGTCCGCAGGACCAGCTTGCCTTCCTGTGCGAAACCAGGCACGCGCTGCCCCGACCAGCACGCCGGTGCGCATTTCCGAAAAGAAGGTAAATTCATCCGAATCCTTATCCATTTCCGGAAACAACGTATCGGCGTGCCTGTAGAGGGCTTTGCGGTGGGCTTCCATTAAAATGTGGACTTTTCCGTGGCGTAACATTCCTGCAATGCTGCGCTGATGTTCTGTAAACCAGGTGCTATACACTTCTGCCGGCGAATAAGGAACGCCGGATTTTTTCTTGTCAGCGCAGCATTCCATAATGTTGTCAAAGATAGTGTCAAAGTAATAGGAGAGGATATCATCGGGGCTGTCAAACAGCCGGTAAAATGTAGCTCTGGAAACGCCCGCCTGCCGACAGATGTCGGCAATGGTGGGCGTTTTCTGTGGGGGAAGAGCTGAATCGCATAAAAGAGACAGCATGCCCTCCGTTATTAAGTCAGCAGACTTTTTTTGACGCGGATCCTCTTTGATATGATACATTTCCGGCCTCCAATGTTTTACTTCTTCCGATTTCCTTGGCATCCCTGACAAAAGGGACTAGGATGCAGTCAAACAAAACAACCGGAAGGAGTTTTTCAAATGTTGTACACCAACAAAGTAGACTTTCACTCTCACATTTTAACACCATCCTATTATGAATACCTAGACAAATATGAAGGACCGGAACCAGACAATTTTGCCACGCCGGAATGGTCTGAAAAGGCACATCTGAAGCTGATGGACTCGCTGGGTGTAGCGTACTCCGCTATGTCTGTTTCCAGCCCGCATCCGATTCAGGCTACTAAGGATGAACGCCTTGCCTATGTAACTGCCATGAACGAGGAAGCTCTGGACGTAGTTTCCAGACACCCCGACAGATTAGGGCTGTTTGCCAGCTTGCCACTGCCGGACGTGGACAATGCCGCCAGAATGGCAGAAGACATGCTTTCCAAGGAAGGCGTGGACGGCATCGGTCTTCTGACCAACTACAGCGGCATTTACCTTGGCAGTGACAAGCTGGATCCGCTGATGGAAGTACTGGACGCTCATGGGGCAGTCGTAGACGTCCATCCGTGCATGCCGGCGGCGCTCCCAGGGGACGCTGTTCAGGGAATGCCCATTCCGATTATGGACTTCCTGATGGATACCACCCGTGCCTTTACTAACATGGTTTGGGAAGACAAATTCAATAAGTATCCGAACATTAAATGGATCTGGCCGCATGGCGCCTCTTTCATGACTATCCTGTCTGACCGCTTTGCCAGCTTTGCGGTCCAAGCCAAAAAGAATGGCTCGGACCGGGCCCTGGACTACTTCGGCGCCCTGAACAGCTGCTACTTTGACGCCGCCGGATTCTCTACGCCAAAGCAGATCCACGACATGAAGATTGACATTCCAACCAGCCACTTCCTGTATGGCTCCGACTGCCCCTATACGCCGTCTTTCGCGTGCATTGCGCTTGCCGGATCTTTGGAAAAGTGCTCTGACCTGACCAGCAAAGAAAAGAAAATGCTCTTCACCACCAACGCTTATGACCTTATTTCCAAACTGTCCGACAAGCTGGAACCTACCAGCCATCCGCGCATTAACAAGGTCAAGCGCAATGTGCTCGGCTCCGGCATAGATGCCTTCTCCAACCACAACCACCAGAAGTAACTCGGAAAAACAAAAATCACACGTAAAAGGCCCTTGGCGCTCCCCGCACCAAGGGCCATCAGCTATTTGTGGTAATGTGTTAATCTTCTTCAATTAGTTCATGTTCTTTTAAGATGCCACTTCCGTTTTGCCGTACTTGTTCTACGCGCCTTGTAAGCTCGGCAATATTTTCCCGGCTGTAAAATGGGGAATAATAAATTTTAATTCCATCCTTTAAAATGTTTTCCAGAAGCTCAGGGTTGTTAACTAACTGTTCGCTGTTAAGCAAATCTACCT
>CAVCCW010000074.1:0-2199 GCA_963600825.1 Bacteroidaceae bacterium
ACTCCTACTGATAAAGGAAGTCAGTTATATGAATGTAAAAGAAACCATAAAAGATGCCGCTTTTCACTTTTACGGCATGCTGTTTTCCGTAGCCGCAAAGTTGCCGGTCAAAGAAAACAGAGTGGTTCTGTTTTCTTTACATGACGCCAACTTTACGGACGGACTTGGGGAAATAGAAAAGAAACTGCGGCGGCGCGGCGGCTATGACATCCTCCGGGTAGACCGGCAGGACCTGTTCCGCGGCAAGAAGGCCTTACTGAAGTTTTTCTTTGCAGATAACCTGAAAATGGCCCGTGCCAAAACCATTTTCTTAAACAACAACTTCTTCCCCATGAACTACATGACGTTCAACAAAGACACCACCGTGGTCCAGGTTTGGCACGGCCAGGGAGTCTTCAAAAAGTTTGGCTTAGACATCCCACAGCCCCCGCGGGAGCGGCGGCTGGAGCAGGGCGTCTATGCCAAAACCGATTACGTCGTTTGCTCTGCACCCAGTTGCAAACCTATTTACATGTCTGCCTTTGGCCTTCGTGCCGATCAGGTCCTGCCCATCGGCAACCCAGTACAGGACCAGTACTTCGGCAGCAATGTCAGCGCGGAAGCCTGTCAGGCCCGCCGCGCCGCCTTCAATCACACCTATCCGGAATGCGTCGGCAAGTACTTAGTTTTGTACAGCCCCACCTTCCGGGACGACGGCAGCTCCGTCTTATCCCATATGCAGCTGGATCGCCTGAAAGAAGCGGTAGACAAGGGCTTACAAAACGCCGGCATTCCGCAAGAGTGCCAGATTTTGCTGCGGCTCCACCCACATGATCCGGAATCCGCATGCACGGATTCCGCACCGTATTGCACCAACGTAAACCACTACCCAAACTCCAATGACCTCTGCTTTTTGGCCGACGTCATGATTACCGACTACAGCTCCATTTGCATGAACATGGCCCTGCTGGACAAGCCCATGGTCTTTTACGCCTATGACTTAGACAGCTTTGCACGGGATTTCTACTTCCCGTATGACACGGTCGGCGGCCCCATCGCCAAAACAATGGATGAACTTTGCGCCGTCTTCACCACCCGAAACTTTCAGGAAGAAAAGCGTGCTCACTTCCGCGAATTGCACTTCGGCACGCCCACCCCAGGCGCCACCGCCCGCCTGTTAGATTTTTTAAAGCTCTAGAAAGGAACTCCATGGCAGATTTAAAAGCAAGTTTCAGCACCAATTTGCAAAGCCTGCGCAAAGGAGCAGGCATGACCCAGGCAGAGCTTGGAGACAAACTCAACTATTCCGACAAAACCGTATCCAAGTGGGAACGTGGCGAGGCAGTGCCCGACATTACTGTACTCCGCCAAATTGCAGAAGTCTTTCAGGTATCCTTGGATGACCTACTGTTAGATCCCAAAGAAAAAAAGAAATCCTATAAAGCGGAATCCTCCCTGCAAAAGCAGGCAAAGAAGCAGGCCAGAAAAGTGGTCGAATCCACAGAGAACCTTGCTCATGTCGGCAAGGTGCATAAGCTAATTTGGAGCATAGTCATCCTGTCCTACTGGACCGCCATTGCGCTTGCCATGATTGTCATTAATTTTGTATTGGAAATTAACTTCTGGCAGCTTTTGGTATATGCACTTCCAATCCATTTCATTTTGCACATTATCTTCTGTGCCCTGTGGTCTAACCACAAACGGCTGTCAGAATTCATCAGCATTTCCTGCTTCTGCGGTTCTGTTTTGGTGGTTATTTATGTGGCCCTGTTACCAAGTAACTTTTGGAAACTGTTCCTGCTGATGATCCCCATCTTAGTGATTGTCGGTCTCAGCGTAAACATTTCCAAATACAGGGGCCTGTTAAAAAAGGACCATCCTGACAAACAGGACATCCCTGACGCGGATGTCCCTAAAGCGGATATTCCTAAAGTGGACTCCACTAAAGCGGTTGCCCCTAAAGCTGATTCCTCTAAAGCTGATTCCTCTAAAGCGGATGTCCCTAAAGCGAACGCCTCTAAAGCGGGAATGCCTAAAGAGGAATCTCCCAAAACTTGAACTTCTTAAGCAGACACAGCCACACAAGTGTTTTCCGAGCAAGCCATTGAAACCAACACTGCTACATTCAATGACTGCAAAACCCAAGGTCTGCTACACCGCTAAAAACTAAAGCACAATAAGCTATAACAAATGGACATCCAGCGCAGTAATTTTCTGTAT
>CAVCCW010000075.1:0-12574 GCA_963600825.1 Bacteroidaceae bacterium
TTGTCGGATAGGTGGATTCTTTGCTGAATTCTTCAATTTCTCTGCGTCCTTCATCCCAATAAAGAGAAAGCAGAGTGAGAATAAAATCATTCTGCTTCAGCGAAACGCCGCCGGAGTTTACGCGGACGAAAATCTCCGAAACATCCTCTTCCTCGGCATTGGACTTGATATCGAAAACAGGAAGTGTATGAGATTTCAGATTAACCACCGCATTGATACGCTCGGCAATAACCCCTTGCTCCTCATCGGTAAGCTCTTCTCCCTTGGGTGCACGATAATCATGCAGGTCCTGAATGAAGTCCCCGATATACTTGAAGGTGTTATTCGTGGTGAACAATTCGCTGATGTTATAAATCCACTCTGGGTCTTTTTTCGTAGCGGAATAGCCCACCTCGAATTTATTCTGCAATGGGCAATAGGAGATCACTATTGCCTTTTCATCAAATTTGGAATTGATAACCTTCTTGCCCTTCATGACGGCATACAAAGAAGTGAGACGCTGTTGACCGTCGATAATAACTTCCTTTGGAGAATCATAGCTATGAGAGTCAACACCGATGGATTTCTTCTTATCCAGCGTAGGGCATTCCCACAGCATGAGATATCCAATCGGATAGCCGCGCATCATGGAATCAAATAAATCCCTGACCTTGGAGTCTTTCCAGATAAACGGACGCTGCAATTCCGGCAGACCGAGTTCTCCCGTATCTATTTTTTCAATCAGCTGATTGACTGTCAGCGTGGTGTTGCTAAAAATCTCTTGCATAACTTTTTCTCCTTGTGTCTTGTAGTTGCGGATTATTCCTCTTCAAAGAGTTTTGGTCTGTTCAGCGAAATCAGCTCCGCCTCTGTTCTTGCATCGTTGTTCTTGCATTTCATAAGGGAGTGGCGAAGCATTAGAACGCCATCCTGTCTGAAGATATACTCAGGGTGATCCTTTATGTAGTTTGCGGACTCGCGGGAAAACCCGTTCCGCTGCAGGAATGAATTAACCCCGTTTTCGTTGACAGGGCGCTTTCCTGTTAAGCCACTTCTTTGCCACTCTTTTCTTTGGACATTTTCTCTTCAAAATCAACAGGGCTTAAATAGCCCAATGCCGAGTGGCGACGCAATCTATTATAAAACGTTTCAATGTATTTAAATATTTCAAGTTGAGCTTGTTCTCTGGTTGCAAATGTTTTTCTATGAACGCATTCCCGTTTGATAATACCCATAAAACTTTCTGTTGGAGCATTATCCCACGGAGAAGGAATTGCACCCATTGAAGGTGTGATACCGTGTTCTCGCATAGTTTTTCCCAACAGTAGCGAACGATATTGGCTACCGTGATCCGAGTGATGTATAAGCTCTCCTTTTGGGTTTCTCCTGGTAATTGCCATATGCAGGGCATCATCTACAAGCTTAGCATCCATGTGCTTGTCCATGGACCAACCAACAACTTTACGTGAAAATATATCCATAACAATTGCCACATAAAGCCAGCCCTGATAGGTTTTTACGTAGGTAATATCTGCAAACCACACCTGATTAGGTTCATCTGCTTCAAACTTACGCTTAACAAGGTCTTTAGCGCTATCCTGCTCGCTTTGTTGCTTTTTTATCTGCGGTTTTAATAGCTTCATGCCTATGCCACATGTGCCAACAAGTCCGTATTCAGCCATGATACGCGCAACACGCTTGCGTGAGGTCGTGATACCGCGTGACTTCAGCTCTATATGCATCTTTTTAGCACCGTAGCAGCTATTAAGCTTTTCCCACAAGGGAATAATTACTTGTGCCAGCTCTAAGTCACGCTTTTGATGTAGTGAAATAGAACGACCTTTCCAGGCATAGTATCCTTGGCGGGTAACTTTTAGTACCTTACACATCAAAGAAATACTCCATAAGTGAACATTTTGTTCTATGAATAAAAACGTGGCCTTCTTTGCTTCTAGTCCATCTTTGTTGCAAAGAAGGCGCTTGCTTTTAAAAGAATCTCATTTTCCTCTTTAAGTCGTGCATTTTCCCTTTTAAGCTTACGATTTTCTTCTTCAAGCTGAAATGTATTTGTGCCACTTCCGTTTGCAGTGGCATCTGCCTTTTTAACCTATGCTGCTAAAGAGCCTTGATCTACTCCTAACTCTTTTGCAACTGCGGCGTAGCTTGTGTTTGATTTGCGATACAACGCTACTGCTTGTTCTTTGAATTCGGATGTGTAAAACTTTGTCATTTTTTAACCTCCAGTTTTTTATTTACGACACTGTATCAGGAAAGTTAGGTGTCAATCAAACTGGGGTTAATTCAAATTTTGTACATTTCAGCAGCAACGTATTTATCAATATTTTCCTTAATGAGAGAGGATAGCTGTCGAGCCTTCATACTGCCATTTATTAGGTTTGTCATTACATTGTCAGTACGTTCTAACAGACGGTTGACATCGTTGTTTGTAAAAGACCTTGCCATAACAAACCTTCGTTTCTGGAAAAATCGTGTAAGCGCCAAATACGTTATCTGAACCAAATTGCTGCATTTTTTGTTTTGGTTGTTCGTAAAGTATACAGCGTTTGCAGTAAGCGTAAACGTTCCCCTTGCGCGGAATTTTTACGCTTGCGCTTTTCTTCCGCTGTAGAAATCAGCTGTTCATACGGCGAAAATTTTATCCTGCACTCTAGGAATTACTTTAGGCGCAACTTCTAACTGCGCAGCAAAACTATCCTCTAAGAAAGTTTGCTATTTTTGACAGTACAGCAATCGCCTGGTCATTTGCAATTTCTCCTAGAGCTTGAAAAATATCTGCATTTCAAAATTTAATTTCAAAGTTTTGTAAACTCCCAGTTCAAACGCAGTGACTAACCCACTAATCGTCACAAAGTAATGAGCGATAATTAATGGGTTTTACTCCCTGGTTATTCAGGTTTTCCTCCTTTTGTGGTCATGCGCTCATCCCAGCCGCATGCGTATCTTTTGTGCCGTTGCAGATGCAGCACAAAAAATCACGGATGTATAGGGGAGGCTAACATGTCCGTAGAACTGATTGAACATAATCCAACATTCAAAAAACCCTGCATGCTACTACTGAGTACCTGCGCATCGGATGACATCAAAAATCGCACTCAGCTGTTAGATGCAGTAGTAGATAGCTGGGAAAAATCATGGCGTCACACTCCTGATGCGATGATTAGCATCCTGGTGGCAAACAAAGCACTACTTGAAGCAATCACGGTAGATGGTGAGCCTTACCAGGGAACCCTGGAGGATATTCAGTTAGACCTGGATATCGATGAAAACGCCCAGGTAACATCTACCCTTACCGTAACTGAGCTAGGACAGCAAATTCTGACAGACTACGCTCCAAAGAATACGCTGAACCAGCTTTTAGATGAAAAGTCAAAATATGGTGATGTTTTCCAGGTGGCTTTGGCAGCATGCAACAAAGAATACGGCTGCAGTCTGCCGGACCTGGAAGCAGCTATCAATTCCATGCCTGCGCTTCAGCCAGACCCCAAAGATCGTCAAACCAAAGTCTACGCCCAATTCTTTATTGATGCCCTGGAAAGCGCCGGGGCTATCGAATGGAAGGGCGCATGGCGCACTACTGCTGCCGGAAAAGACATCCTGGCGGCACAAACTGCGGCGTAAACCCCCTTACGCCTCTCCCTTACCGCGTGCATAGCCCCTGATCTTTCCCCTTTCTTCCCCTCTTCATCAGGGGCAAAGCACGCGAACACGGTTTTACCCGACAGTGGTGGATCCTATGTCGGCTTAGATATACAAATAAGACAAAGAGAAAGGAAGAGAAGTTTTGGCAACTACGGAACTCAGCAGGCGCGGATTCGTGAAGCTCAGTACCTTTACTGCAGCTGCTGTAGCCATGGCCGGCACAGCCGCATCAAATTTGATGCAGGTGGAACCTGTTATGGCAGCCGAGCAAAGCAGCGAAACGCAAAAGATTAGGACTATGTGCCGAGCCTGCCTAAACAACTGCGGCATGATAGCCCACGTAAAAGATGGCAAAGTCATCAAACTGGAAGGTGACCCCGATGATCCTATGAACAAAGGCGCAGCCTGCGCAAAGGGGTTAGCTGGCATCCAGGCACTCTACAACCCCTGCCGCATCAAATACCCCATGAAGCGCATTGGCGACCGTGGCAGCAATCAATGGCAGCGCATGAGCTGGAACGACGCGTTGGACGAAATAGCCGATGTACTGTGGGAATGGTATCAAAAAGAAGGCCCCAAAAGCCTGGTATGCTCCACTGGCGGTGGTGGCAACCCTCAGTTTTTCTCCCCTGCCCGTTTCTTAAGCGTTTGGGGTGGCGGCAACTTCTTTGAACCAGGCTGCGCCCAGTGCTATCTGCCCAGAAACCATATGGAATCCGTTATGAATGGCACTGCAGATACCTCTTTGGCAGATGGCCCTGTTACCGAGCCCTACCTGCCTAAACAGTTCACCAAATGCTATGTTATGTGGGGTGTAGGCCCTTCCCAGCACGGCATTGGTTCCACCGGCCGCGTGGTCACCGAAATGCGTAGCAACGGCTGCAAAACCGTAGTTATAGACCCCCGACTAACCCCAGATGCCATGCGAGCCGACGTCTGGCTGCCTATTCGCCCTGGCACCGATGTGGCACTTATGCTTTGCTGGATGAAATACATTATTGACAACAACCTGTTCAATAAGGACTTTTGCGAAAAATGGACAAACCTGCCCTTCCTGGTAAACTCCGAAACAGGCCTGGTTTATCGTGCAGATGAGTTTGATCTGGGCACTCATGACGAATATGTGGTTTATAACGAACTAACTGGCAAAGTGGAAGTCATGCCTTACACCGAACTCAACAAGCAGATTGAGGATCGCTGGGCATTGAACGTAGAAAGTCTGCCGCAACCTTACCCTGAAACACTGAAGCCGGCACTGTTTGGCGAATATGAGCTACCTAATGGCAAAAAGGCCAAAACAGCCTTTACCATCATGAAAGAGCACGTAGCGGAATGGACACTGGAAAAGGCCGCAGAAGTCTGTTGGCTGCAAGCAGAAAAAATTGAAGCAGCCATCAAACTGTACGTAGAAGGTTGCCCTAACGCCGGTATTTCATTAGGTGTAGCTACTGACCAGGCCATTAATTCAGCACAGGCCGCCCAGGGCGATGCTATCTTAGACATCCTTATGGGAGCCATCAGACGCCCTGGCGCAATTGTCCAGGACCGCCCCTGCTATGTAGAGCCCTGTAACTACGTAGTTCAGCCCTTCGGTCTGCATCATCCTGAACACCCACTTCGCATGCCTGAAAGCGAGGCAAACGCCCGCCTGGGTTATGTTGAGCACAAAGGCTTAGGCCACTGGCTGGCCAGCCATATCCCCACGGTGCTTAAAGCTATAGAGACCGGTGAACCTTACCGCCCCCGTATCTGGATTGAACGCAGCGGCAACAAGCTGGCCATGATAGGCAATGCATCCCGCTTCTATAACGCTATGCTTACTACTGAGCTCAATGTGCACATGTATATGCACTGGACTACTACCAGCGTGTGTCTGGCAGACTATGTGCTGCCTACCTGCGAATGGCTGGAAACGAATTACTGTCAGGACCGTTTGAACACATACGGCATTCGCCGGGCCACCACTCAGCTTTATGAATGCGTAGACGAATGCATGCATTGGTCCTGGCTGGCCGCTAAACTGGCAGAACGTGGACACCAGCGTGCTCAGTGGAGCTTTGACCCAGAGATTGCTGGCAGCTTCTATGGTACGTACTGGAAGAAGTACGAAGACTACATGGATTATGCCGCAAACTTTGTAGGCAGCTTCTACTATGGCGTGGAAGGCTGGGACTGGGATACTTTCAATGCACAGGCTCCTAGCGAATACCAGACCATTGACGAATACGCCGTGAAATCCTATTACAGCGAATTTGTTACCGATGAAGATACCGGTAAAGCCACCGGATTCCGCACCACATCCCTGCGCTGCGAGCCCTATTTTGATGGCAATATTTATCTGGGTAATACGGGCAGTGTAGATGGCACCGGCACCATGGAACCCGCTACAGATGTATACCCGAAGTCTAATAACTACAACCCCCTGCCCTACTACATAGAGCCCAAAGAATCCCCGGTAGAAGGCGACCCCGGTTACAATCCGGATTATCCTTACACCCTGACTCAGGGACGTTTACCCATCTTCCATCATGGCACGCTGCGCAATACACCATGGACTCGTGAGCTTTGGCCCTACCCGGAGACCTGGATCAATCCGGTTACTGCAGCAGAGATTGGTGTTAAAGACGGCGACTGGCTGTGGCTGGAAAGCCGCCGTGGAAAGACCCAAGGGCGCTGCCGCATCACAAAGAGTGTGGCGCCAAAGGTCATCTATCAGGAACGCTTCTGGAATCCTGAGCTTATGGATACCAACAATCCAAACCGGGCCTGGCAGGTTATGAACATCAACCTGCTTACTCAGAACAGCGATGACTACCCGTTCAATGATGTCTACGGCACTTACGTGCTTCGTGGCGTTTGCATCAACATCAAAAAGGCAGACGGTGCCCCTGAAGGTATCTGGATGGAGCCTGAAGAATTCACTCCCTGGCTTCCTGAACCGTCTGAAAACACTGGAGGAGGTAATGCCGTTTATGGCGCGTAATTGTATCGTTGTCAATTTGGACCGCTGCATAGGCTGCTGGAGCTGTGAGCTTGCCTGCAAAATGGAAAACTCGGTAGCCCTGGGCGAACGTTGGAATAAAGTGGTTCAGGTGGAACCGTTCGGTGAGTTCCCCGACGTGAAAACATATTTCATACCGGTTATGTGTCAGCAGTGCGAAAACAGTCCCTGCACACACGTGTGCCCCACAGGCGCCAGCTACCGCGATAAAGAAACCAACATGGTACTCGTAGACAAATCAAAGTGCATTGGCTGTAAGTACTGCATGATGGCCTGTCCTTATGGCGTGCGCTCTTGGAACAAAGAATCTCACGTAGTGGAGAAGTGCACCCTTTGCAATCACCTGACCAGCGTAGGTGAAAAGCCTGCCTGCGTTAAAAATTGCTGCGGGTCTGCCCGCTACTATGGCGACCTGGATGACCCCCAGTCAGATGTTTCTCAGGCTTTAGCAGCAGCTGACCCCAGTTCCATCCATTACCTGCCGGATTCGGGCAATAAACCCCTGACTGCCTACATTCTTTCATCCAAGTTTGGTGAGTGGCGTGCAAACGACCTGCACCAGACTACCAGCAAATACATGACTACCGAAGGGAGCGTGAGTTTCTAATAATGGAAATCCAATGGTCACTGGTCTTATTTACGGCCATATCTGGCACGGGCGCCTGCTACTTTAGCTTTGCCGTGCTCCAGGCACTCCTGGGTAAAGCAGAAATGCCCAAAATGCTGGATTGCATCATTTCTGTGGTACTTCTGGGCGTAGGCGGCATGATTTCCGTCACGCACATCATATATCACGTAGACCGCATAGTTGAAGCGCTTAGCAATCCCACCAGCGGCATCTTTATTGAAGCATGCGGCGTAGGCATCATGTGCGTGCTCATACTTATCTATTTTCTGATGGTTTGGCGCAACACTGCCGAAATGCCCAGAAAGGTGGTTGCCATTCTGATTATGGTGGTAGGTATTGTCTTCGCCTTTGAATGCGGAAACTCTTACTCCATGGATTCCCGCCCCGCCTGGACCACCTGGCTTTTGCCTTTGGGATACTGCCTGACAGCCATCGGTGCAGGTGCAGCACTTAACCTCATGGTAAAGGCTCTTACCAAAACCAGCCAGGAAACGCTCTCCTTCGCTGGGCTGCTCACCTTGATTGGCTGTGCTCTGGGCATTTTGGGCAACGTTATGTTTATTGTATCCGCCAGCGCGCAGGCCATAGAAGCAAACGGTGGCATTACCTGGTGTGTGCTGACTGTAGTTCTCATGGTTATAGCCGCTGCTTTGGGCGCACTGGCTTACAAAAAGCCTGAAAACGCGCTCAGTATTGGCGCTTGCGCAACCATTTGTGCAGTAGTTTCTGCTGTGGGGTATCGCATAGTTATGTGGTTAGTAGGAGCACCCCTTTTGAACTTCTTCCTTATGGCTTTGGACTAAATTTGCCGTGCTGCTGTCCTCTACAGAGGGCAGCAGCCAGCCCCTCACCGGACACTGGCACTACCTGATAGTTTTTACAGCGCCCGGTTAGGAGCTCTCAGAGGCAAAAGCTCCATTAACAGATGATTCGAATTAAAAAATGGGAGTTGAATCGTATGGAAAATGAAACAGTTACACAGGAAATCACAGAAGATCAAACTCAGGCGAAAGCTGATGAGCAGAAAGGAATGGATGCAGCAGAGCTAAGAGAGTTCCTCCAGGCTAATGCCGATAATTACAAATTCCTTTCTCAGATGATGTTTAAAGAGCTGAATCAGGAAACCATCAAAGTGCTTGAACAGGCGCAATGGCCTGCAGATTCAGACAACGCCCACCTGGACCGTGGCTACAGCTATTTACGCCGCTATTTTAAATTTTCGCAAGGAGATAGGGAGACCCAGCTGGCCTGTGAGTATGCCAGAATTTTTCTGGCAGCAGGTATCTACGGCATGGATAAGCAGGTAGCATGTCCTTATGAGAGCATCTTCACCAGCGAAGATCATAACGTCATGGGAGCCTCCCGGGACAGCGTACGGCGCATTTTCCGCGAAGACGGCTTTCTGGTAAACCCTGGTTTGCATGAGCCCGAAGATCACCTGTCCTTTGAGCTGGAATACCTTTCTACCATGAACGAACGCGCACTTCAGCTAATGGATGAGGGCGACACTAAAGGATTACAAAGAAATCTGAGTCGCCAGGCAACCTTTATTAATCAGCACCTGCTGAACTGGGTACCTGATTTGCTTACCATGGCCAAGCAATTCGCCAAACTCTCCTTCTACCTGGGAATGCTCAACATTTGCATAGGAAGTCTGGAGCAAACACTGGCCACTTTGGATCTGGCAGCGCAAAGCGCATCTGACGCTCTGAATCAGGCAGCATAGAGTTAAGACACCGGGTAAAAAGAGAGATTAGAAAAGTTATGGCAAAATCCGAACTTACACGAAGAACTTTTGTTTGCGCTGGAGTAGCTGTAGCGGCAGGAATCATAACAGGCTGCGTAGGACGAACGGCAAACGCGGAAACCACATACGTGCGCCCGCCGCTGGTCTCAAATGACATCCTGTTTACCGCTCAATGCATTAAATGCGAACGGTGTACCAGTATATGTCCACAAAATGTTATTAAGCCCGTGGGTATTGAGGGTGGTTTTATCCAGGCCAGAAGCCCTCAAATGAATTTCAAGACGAACTACTGCAGCTTTTGCAATTTATGCGTGGAGGTTTGCCCCACAGGGGCACTTACCTACGCTGATCCAAATAACCCCACTTCAGGCCGCATAGGATGCGCATATGTGCACACGGATGCCTGCCTGGCGTTTATAGATTATGGCGCATGCGGCATCTGCATAGACACCTGCGAGTACAAAGCGCTTTCTTTCGATAACCAGCACCGCCCGGTGGTTGATGAATCAAAGTGCAATGGCTGCGGCAAATGCGAATACATCTGCCCCGCCAATATCAACACGCGCTTTGATGGGGCGGATTATCGCGGAATCCAAGTAATATCTGAAACTGCACTTTCGCATAAGGAGGGATAGAGTTGAAAAACATAAGTAAAAAGCTACCCGCTTTGCGTAAATGGACTCTGCTGTTGGTATTTGTGCTGGTCATTTTGTCTCTGGCCTTTGATTCAGGCCTGGGAACTCCCTGCTCTTTCGGCATCAGTCAGTTCTTCCTTTTGTGCCCTCTAGGCGGCCTGGAGGCTCTACTGGCCAGCAAAGCGTTTGTCCCCGTAACTCTCATTTCACTGGGAGTGATGATTATCTTCTCTCTTATCTTCGGACGCGCCTGGTGCGCATGGGGCTGCCCGGCACCAGTAATCCGCAGCTTTTTCAAGAGAGAACCGCAGCAGCAGAAAGAAGACCAAAGGGTAAAGTCTGACCAGGAATCATCCACTCATTCCTGCAACATTGCGGCCCAGGCCTGGAGCCTGAAAGAATCGTTAAAGTTTATTGGCAAAGACCGGCGCACCTGGGTGCTTTTGGGCGTGCTTATAGCTACGCTTATAGCCGGATTTCCCATCTTTTGTCTGGTATGCCCCATAGGCCTTACCTTCGGTACGGTAGGAAGTCTCTGGCATTTCTTTGTGGACAAGCAAATCACCATGTCAGTAGTGGTATTTCCCCTGGCACTGGTATTTGAGCTCATTGTGTATCGCAGATGGTGCCTGGACGTATGCCCTGTAGCAGGTTTATTGAATATTTTTGGTCAGTTTGCACGCCTGGGGCGCCCTTCCATTAACAGCTCTACCTGTCTGCGTTCTACGCAGAAAGCGAATTGTCAGGTTTGTACCTTAGTTTGCACTGAAAGCATAAATAAGCACTCTGTAAACGCCGTACAGCAGCTAGGTGCCTGCACTCGCTGTGGTGAATGCGCGAAGCACTGCCCTACAGCCTCCATCAGTTTGAATCTTAAGATGAATAACCCGGTTTCTCATTCAGAAGATTAGATTTTATGCAGATTCATCCAGTGCGGCCAGAACGGAGGTTTTAGGCCTCCCATTTCTGAAACCTCCCTTTTGACCGCACTGGACCTGCGGTTTTGCAAAACCCCCCAAAAGTGACTATTGACATTATCTGCTTTCTACCACTAAAGTAGCAGCAAGAAATCGCCTTAGAAAAGCGAAGTACATAGAGTAACAGGGAATATTTGGCTCATGAAAGCTTGGGAGGCCGTTTATGAGCAACGGGGGAAATGCCCTTAATCAGGGCATGAAAACAACGAAACTGGCAGACAGCTGGCCACATCTTTTGTTCTTAGGATTAGGTGTATGGTGGGCATGGGTCTGGCTGCTTTTTTCCAGTACTAATGTAGCGGGTTTTTTTCCAACAGAAATCCAGTCAGATATTATTTGGAAGATGTATCTGGTGTCCACTACCGCTATTGCCCTATGCATGGTAGTTTATGCGCTGGCCTGGAAATCCCTTACGAAATACATAGACCAACGAGGATTTATAATCGCTTTTGGTGGATTAGCTAGTACTGCAACCCTACTGCTGATAGCATGCGCGTACTTCAAGCTGCCTATTTTGTTTTATTGCGCCACCGCCTGCACCGGTATAGGCACTTCAGCGCTCTGCATTAAAGCCGGGCGTATTTACGGCAGCGTCACTCTAACGGAGTCACTTTCCGCTGGCTGTCTTTCGCTTATGTTAGCCGCAGGCCTCTACTTCGCTGGCGTTAGTGTTCCTTCGGAACTTTCACTGGTATTGACATGCCTGCTTCCACTTATCAGCAGCTTTATGCTGGCGCTTCCCACCCCTGAAGAGTTTCCATCTGTCATACAAGGCAGCGCCGAAGCGCTTCCCTTCAGCGCTCCCGAGCGCGCCATTTTTAGAAGAGTAGTCATAGCCGTAGCGGTTGTAGCTTTTACTGCTGGAGTGGGAAAAGGGATTTGCAGCGTAGGAGTAGATGTTGGCGCATTTTCAGACAGCGGTTCCATAGCAGTATTCGCAGTAGCCGTAATTGGTGTCATAGTGATGATGCTGGTAGAACGAGCACGCAGCGCGCATGGGCTGCGTATGGTCTACACTGTTCTCATGGCTGCCGGCATACTGGAAATGCTGGCTACCTGCTTTGGGTTCAATATCTTCTACCTGATAGTAGGAAAAGAAGTTTTGTGGATGGTGCTGGGTTGCTTTATTGCGTACCTGGTATTTAAATTTGACCTGAGCGCTCTGCGCAGCTTTGGTATTGCATATGCCGCCTACTATGCGGCCTCTTTGACAGGATGGCTCATTGGAGGCGAACTGGCTCCGCTTTATAGCACGGATATTACCATTCGTATGGCTGTGGGAGTGATACTGGCTTGCATGGTTATGTTCGTGCTTATCTTTGTGCTTACCGAAGCGAACATTCGCCAAATGGTGGAATGGTCATGCGAGTCACCTGTTTCTGACTCTAAAAATCCCGGAGTGGTAGTAAGCGTAAACATGGCAGGAGAAGCAGGCACTACCAATATCTCAGCGGATCCAAATGCTTCCCTTGCCGAAATTATTACTGATGATTTAGAGCGTGCGCGAGACCCTAAATATGGGCTCTCAGACCGTGAGCTTGAGATTTTAGAGCCCTTTGCGCAGGGGCGAAGCGCTGCCTGGATAGCAGAGAAGTTCGTCATTAGCAAAAACACCGTTCGCTCTCACCTGCGTAATATCTACACCAAACTGGATGTGCATACCAGACAGGAGCTCCTGGACTTTCTGGCGGGCGAATAGTCCAGAAATTATTCTATGACTTGATATTGATCACGTTCCGAACGCTGTTGTAAAGACCATTGAGATATCAAAATCTCCGCGAGCACTCATGCGGGCACTCAGGAAGTCATCCTCAGACTCATAATCGCCTGGGTCAACGCCGTAGCGTGTGTCGTAGTTGTCGCTCCAGTTGTCTGCCATAACTTGCCTCCTAACAGGGTAAATCGACCGCTTAAGCCTGTTTCTTATCGTAATAAAACTTTTAAAAA
>CAVCCW010000076.1:0-8950 GCA_963600825.1 Bacteroidaceae bacterium
CCACTCTCTTTTATGAATTTCTTCCCAATCGTCTTGAGTTAAAGCTGATTGAAATGCCATAAGAATCTCCTTTCCATAGGAACAAAAAAAGCAGGGCGAAACGCTCTGCTTATATCTGTTCCTTATTCAATTTGTTAGTTTTCCAAATTTTCCCGAATTCGGGAAAAACTTATTTTTCCATTACAATTCCAGATCGTCATCTCTGGATGCCTGGATTGGCAAGTCTTCCGTTGGGCTTGTGCCATCTGCCAATTCCACGTCCGCTTTCTGCTCTTCAATCAGTTCAAGGACCCGGCCTTTTTCAAGCATATAATCAGATGCTTTCATGGCGTTAGAACAAGCTTCGGCAAGGACATTCGGATCTTTTTTAATGGCTTTTGCCCAGCTTTGCAAATAAGCAACATGGTTGTTGATATGATCTTCGGAAATTTCTATTGGGAGATAAAGACCCATCATTCCGGAAGTGATTTCTGCTACAAGTTCTTCTTTAGCATAACTTTCTGTTCCAAAAGTTCCGCTTTGATCTCGGTTTAACCGAGATGGATGACCGGTCGCATGGCCAAGCTCATGAAGAATAGTAGAGTTACACTCATAATCTGAATAAAACTGCTCTGCAACTGGGACTGTAACCTGATCAGTGCCAGGACTGTAAAACGCCCGATCGCCACCGTAATTAATAGTTACACCCATGCCATCAGCAATAGAAGAAACAATCTCTTCCACCTTAACATCCTTGTTTGGTAATTCTCGGTTAATTGGCTGGATCTCAATTCCATTGATCTGACAAGCGTTAAACACGAAATAATCTTTACCATATGGGACAAAACCCCAACCTTTGATTTCTGGGAGCATAAGCTCTAGTTTTCTGGCTTCTGCAAAAGAAAAAAAGCCGTTATGCTTTGCTTTCGGCTTTCCAAGTACAACATATGCTTTATTAAGTATCTCTTTGCGTGTTACGCCATTAACTTCATCTTTACTGGGATCCAACCAGGCTTGCCAAAATTCAACTCGTGTTCCTTTTGACCCTTTTTTAATAAAAATTGGTTCTGCGCCCGGCACTTTTTTTTCGTTCATTTTCATTACCTGGCTGTGTGTATACCAACGAGCATCATTAAAGCCCTGCTTTTCTGCCACAAAATTTAAAACAAGCTGATTAATACCTCGGTATTGTGTGTGAGAAAATCCGTTTTCCATTTGAGCGAAAGAAAAAAGTTGGCTCCAGCCACGTTGCCAGTCAATATGTTCGGCAGAGATTTTCTCAACGAAAAGATCTGCTAATTCCTGTCGTGTTTTAGTTCTGGCCTTTTTTACTTCATCAGCCATCATCTTCACCTTCTTCTGCATCAACCAAATCCTGGGGAGCAAGCTGCCCACCCATATCGTCTTCAACATATTTCTTTAATTCTTCTGCTGTCATTTAAATCAATCCTTTCTTATAATTCCAACTCGTCATCTCGGCATATTTCCGGATGCAGAATGTTATGAATCTGCTCTTCCTTTACCGGATCATCCAGGCAAACATTTTCTATCCAAGTCTTTACGTCCGTCCAACCATCAAAATAGGAAGCCGGACCCAAGTCCGTAGTAAACCGCAAAGAAAGAGGAGTACTTTCAAATTCGTCATAGTAATATCCAGCAATTTCCATTGCCTTGCACAGCTGATCCTGTCGGTCTTGTTCTGGTAAAGGTTCAGCCTTGAAGAACAAAAGGTCGTGATCCGAGCTTAAATCATATTTGGCATAAGTCTCCTCAATAACACGTTGCAAAGAGGCTGGCTTGGCATACGGGCCGTCTCCACTCCATTTCCAGGTATGGTTATACTTGTCATAAAGAGCATCTCCACAATCTGTAACCACTACAAAATAGTTTCCAGGTTCCCACCAGGGCTTTGGATCATAAGAGAAAATATCAGCAATCTGCGGACGGATGGAATAATCCGTAAATCCGGATTCCGGAATCACAGGTGAATATAAGTAGAGATTGCCAAGACGTTCTGCAAGTGCTGCGCACTGCCTTACGTCATATAAAGCATCATGGAAACCGGCTGTGCCGTCTGTAGACTCTTTAATCCCGAAGAGATCACTCATAGCTGTCAGATTATACTTCTTACTTTCTTCACGGCTTACGAGGTCTACAGAAGCATCCAGCGTATCCAGAGGCTTGTAATAGCCATCCGGCAGTTCCTTTTCCATAACCTCATATAGATGGTGCATGAATTTGTTATCAAAACTGTTGATGTTATGACCACACCAAAAGTCTGCATCCATAGCGGATGCAATCTCATCATACTTCTTTTCAATAGAAGGACAATCTGCTACCATTTCGTTTGTGATGTGGTTCAATTCACTTACCTTTTCAGGAATGGGATTTTTTGGTTTGAAGAACCAATTGAATTCTTCCTGGGCTTCCCATTTAGATTCCGTCACCAAGAATCGTTTGGCAGCAAGCTGGACAATTTCACTTTCAACCGGATTTAACCCGGTTGTTTCCGTGTCATAAACGACAATGGTAGAACCGGGTTTAGCACTTAGAAAATTATTTCTTGTCCTGGCATCCCGATAAAACTTCATATGTATCGTCTCCTTTCAGATAAAAGAAAAAGCAGGGCCGGGAAGCTCTGCTTTTCTCTCGTTCACATTCGATTCTCAATTTTTCCCAAATTTGGGAAAAATTCGTTTCTGTCCAGACCCCAATTTTTGGGGTGTGGTCAGATTACTTCTTTGTTGCGTGACCATTAGTTACATAATAATCTTGTCCGGAGCCACCAAGTGTTGAGTTAAACAACATGGCATTGCCAGTATAAGACGGCACATAAACACCACATTCAAAATAATAAAGGTCGGTGACACCATCAATAGTAGCTTTGGCTACACCATTAACAAAATTATCCGGTTCTCCGGAGTCACTGTCCAAAACAACATACTGTTCTCCTTGCTTTATGACTTCCAGGGTAATCGGTTCTGTATCCTTCTTTGTGGTGGAACCGCTTCCGGTAGTGCCGGATTCGTCTTTCCCGGATGCCGACTCAGAAGAGGCGTCAGAAACAGAAGAAGTAGTACTTGTTGTGCTACCTTTAGGTGAATGAACATAGTGAAGCATTCCGGCAACGATAGCAAAAACGATAAGGAACGAGATTAAAATACCAATCATAAACAGAGTAAAAAGCCTCTTGTTTACCACTTTAAAAAATTTCATAAACTCACCTCTTATTTAAGTTTAATTCCCGGATTGATGTATCCCTGTATCTTCATATTTGAAAAATAATATCCCGGTATAAAGGAACTACTATGCGGAGCCGAGATACCATGTTTGTAATACGTATGTCCATAATCAGTGTAATATAACCGGCCATCCTCATACGCCTCGATAAAGGCAACGTGGGGCTGTGAGGAACTACCCATGCTGACAACACAACCAACCGCCAATTCCGGATTGGCAATTACTTCTTCCGGAGTGTAGGTCTGGTAATAGCCTATGCAGTTTTCATACCACTGATTACCGTTCCAGTGTGCAGCAATCGAGAAATCCATTTGCTCACCGTACACTTCCCAAGCACGCCCGGCAACATACCAAGTACACTGCTTATGCTTTGCACCGCTGACCTTGCAGGGAAGACTGTTGCATCCGACATTGTAAAATCGGTTCTTCGGTCCATACCCTTCAAAGTCCAGATTGACTTCTGTCCCAAGCTCACCGGGATTGTTGTTAAACAAGTCATCAGAATTCAGGGCAACATAAAGGACAAGGGACGCTTGAACCACAATGATAATAACGGCTAATATCGTAATCCCAAAGCTTTTAAATGAAGTGACTATTCTTTTACCAACAGCCTTAACCGCATCTTTTCCGGCATCCTTTGCCTTGTCCACACCAAACCTGGCAATTTGCGTGTTGGTGTATCCGTTATTTTTCAGACGTTGAATTTTCCGGATATTGGTCTTAGTGGTTTTATAGGTTTGCTTCGTTCCGGAGACAACCTTCTTACCACCACGGACAGTTTTCTTAACAGCTCCCGGAGCATGGGTAACGCCATATCGTGTCAGGTGTTCACCCTGTTCTGCCACAGCGGAAGATATTTTTGCTTCTACAGATGGGTCAGAATGTTCCGTGCGGTATATGGCGTTCTTACTTACAGTCGGATTGATAATGGCATTTGTACCTTTATCCACCGTTTTCTTAGCACCTTTTTTCAATCCGTCTCGGATGGTCTGGCCCTTGATCTGGTGTTCTCTCTTAGCAGTATTCAGAAGGAGCTTCCTGCCTCTATGCTTAGAGGTAAGAAGCTCTTTTTCGGCTGATTTATCCAGTCGGCGTTCAATCCAGGCACCGGATTCCGTAATGGTTAACCGGTCATTGATAATCATATCGCCATTGGCCATTTGTTACACCGCCTTACCAACAATCTTGGTACTCATCTGCTTAAAGATGTCAGAATCTTCCGGAACCGTGTTTTCAAACGGAACCAGAGCCTTACCAATCTTCATAAGGCCATGTCCGGCTTCCACGTTCTTAATATAGGAAATCTGTTCGTCCGAGATGCCTACACGGTCAATCAGGTCCGGAATGTCAACGTGGTTCTGATTCAGCAGGATGACGAACTCGGAGTTGCCAAGCATATCCTGTGCTGTATGAGATTGCAACATATCAGATACGTTCTGAGTAGCACCGGTCATAAACCCGGCATACTTACGGACACGCTTCCACATGGAATATAAGTACTCGGCAGAAGTCGGATCCTTAAACAGCAGATAGATTTCATCTACAAAGACATAGGTCTTTCTTTTTTTCCATCTGTTCCGAGCAATGCGGTTAAATACGGAGTCCAGGACTACCAACATACCAAGGGCCTGTAATCCGGAACCAATCTCATGGATGTCATAGCATAGAAGAGAAGCGTCCGTATCTACATTGGTTTGCTGTGCGAACGTGTTCAGGGAACCGTCAGTATAAAGCTCCAGCTCAATAGCAAGTTCCTTAGAACGCTTGTCACCAAGCTCCAGGAGCTTCTCCCGAAGATCCGAAAGAGTTGGTGTATCACGTTCACCGTTCAGGTATTCCGTGTAGATTTCACGGACGGTCCGGTCGATAATACTATGCTCGGATGCACCAAGCGGAGCTACGTTCCGGTTACCGTTGGTGTGAATGAGTTCGCAGAAGGACATGATAAAGTCGGATTTCAGTTTCAGGAAATCATCATCCGAGTCGGACATATCATCCTTGTTTACGTCCATGGCATTGATATGGGTTTTAGAAGTAGGAGAAATATAAACCGTTTCACCACCAAGCATTTCAACCACATTGGCGTATTCACGTTCCGGGTCGATGATGATAATGTCGGCATCTTCCCGAAGCCGGTCTTGCAAAATCATCTGCTTCATAGTCATGGACTTACCGGAACCGGCAGTACCGAAAACTAGCGCGTTGCCGTTTTGCAGTTCGGTTTGGTCAACCATGATGGGATTCCGGGAAATCAGGTTCTGGCCACAATAGTTACCGTGTCTGTCCATGATTTCTTCAACGGAGAAGGGAATAAACCCAGCTACCTCATCCGTAGTTAATGTTCGTTCCTGGGCAAGATACTTGCCACCAAAAGGAAGTACCTGCTTAAATCCTTCAATCTGCTGATAAGAAAGTTTGGAGAACGCACAGCGTTTTTCCTGGCCTTTGGAAATCAGTAATTCCGTTTCCGTGTTCAGTTTTTCCAGGCTGTCTGCCTGTAAAGAAACGGTCAGGGTACAAATCATCATTGCCTGGTCATCCTCGGTCAGAGATGCCAGGTACTCTTCTGCGGTTGCTTCGTTCTGTTCTACCGTGTATGGCATTACAGTAGAGAAGAACCCTTTTTCCTGCATCTTCCGCTGCCGATTCAGTTTGTCAGTACCAATATCCAAAAGGATGTGGTCAACTGCTTTTACTGCCTCGTCAGTCGGGATGACATAATAATCAAGGGAAGCCCAGACGTTATCTGAAATATCAGATAAGGAAACCAGCGTATCATCGTCCAGGTAAGTCGCCAAGTGGGACAAGACAAAGGACCGGTGATAGTTCTCACCGAACTTGTAAGTGTTGCTATCGATGCGCTCAGAAGAAAATGGAGCCAGGTAGTCAACCGGGCTTTCGCCACGGCCCATTTTGTTCTTAAAGTCGAACATGAAAGCTGCTTCATCCTCACTGTGATAGAAGTTGTAAATTACTTCCATACGTTCATTTACCGTCATCCGGTGCAGAACCGAGTTTAAAGCTCCTCTGTTGAGCTGTGCGCTAAGTTTCTGTTCCACCTGGGCAAAGTGATTCCGGGCCTCTTTAATGTCCTTCTTGAAGGTTGTAACGGTAATATAGTTGGTCCGCACTTTGTTGTTGGTTCCCATGGTTTTGGTTTTCAGAATCTGATTATATTCATCAATGATCTTCTTGTACTTCTTCTTATCACCGGCCGGCTTTGGCAGAAATAAAGCCTCGGCAAAGTCTTCCTGTTCCACCTGCCGGGTGGCCACGGAAACCTTTACAATGTCGTGAACATCAGCAGAGTTAAGAACGTCACCCCAGCTCTGGGCAATTTCTCGTTTTTCCATGACAGATGACAAGGTGTAATTAATATCAGAGAACCGGAAGCAAACAGAGAAAGATGGGTCTTTGGTTTTTAATTCAAAGATGCCATCTTCATAGACCTGCTTAATCGGCAGAAGGTCCGTTGTCTTTTCCGGGGGATTGCTTTTTGTTGCGTTTTTTTGCGCCACCGTTCTTCGAGTTGATATATTCCTCATATTCTTCATATTCCTCCTTCTCTTTTTGATATTTCTTTGTTATTTCGTAGCAGGTGTTGGTGCTTTTATGTACCAGCACCTTTGGTGCATTTAAGTCCTTCCAGACGGCTAGTAGAAACTTGTCTGCCGTCAGGCCGTTATAGTTAAAGAAACCAAGGAAAGCGAAAAACAAAGCAAAGATGGCACAGACATAAGTAGATGCCTGGGTGCCGATAAAATCTTTCAGTGCAAAGTAAGAAACACCGGCAGAAACAATTGCCAATACAGAGCAAATAACCTGCCGGAGATTCATACCGAACAGGACGTTGCTGTTAATTTTTAACACGTCCGGTTTAATGCGTGTTTGCAGTCTTGCCATATACTTTCATCTCCTTATCCTGCAATCTCTTTCAAGAGGCTGTCAGAGCCTCTGATGGCTACCACAAGCATGGTCATCACTAAGAGCTGCCGTACCAGATACATATTGTACGAAGTTGACACGCCAACCACGCTGTCCATGCTTGCCTGGAAGCCACTGTAGATTGCCAGGGCAATAATCATCACGATTACTTCCGCAAGTTTAATAGTGTAGGTTTTCAGGAATCCGATACCGACTCGCTGAGTCGATTCGGAGCCGAAGAATGCCATCGGCAGGGGAGCAATACCAACCATTAAATAAATGGTAAAGAAGCGATTGAAGACGTGCAGCCAAAGAACAATAGTCATAGCCAGGCAAGCCAGTTGGAAGATTACGGTCAGTAGAATTCCACTAAAGGCATCGCCCCATCCGGAACCGTTAATCAGGTTCTGGACGGTTTCGTTGGCGTTTGTAACGTCAATCTGTCCTACCGTGCTTTCTCCTTTGTAAATGAGGTTTACAATGCCGTAGACGATATTGTCTATCGTCTGTAAAAGACTGTATCCTCTCAATTCACTGGCAGCACCTACAACGTATTCCACACCGGCCATCGCCAAAACAAAACGAAGGAATGCTTTGGCAACGGTTGATGGGGATCTGTGTTCCAGCATATTGGAAGAGTTGCGGAACATACCGATGACAAAAATAAGAGAAAGAAGAGCGACTGCTATGGGAAGCAGGATCCCGGCAATCTTCAATGCCTCTTGGTATGCCTCCGGACTCCACTTTGCCGGAGTCTGGGTGAAGATTTTAATAATCTTTGCAACCTGGTCATTCCAGGTATTAACGGCATCCAGATATATTTCCGGGATATTCTGTAAGAGTTCTTCTTTCAACCAAATCATCTCCTTTCAATTTTTCCCGAATTCGGGAAAAATTACATTGCAGAACACATCAACCAACAATCAGGTTTACGATCTGTTCTGCAAAAGCAACAAGGATACCGCCGACAATAAATAAGATGCCCTGCATCCGCTGATGGGAGTCTTGTGCCTGGATGGAAAGACCGGTCTGCAATAGACCGAAGCCGATCATAATCATGCCGACCAGTTTCAGAATAGTCCATAAGAAGTCAGACAGGTTCTGAATAGAAGACAGTGCGTCCGCAAAAGCGAAGACACAGGAGAAAGCCGTCATCAAAACGACAACGGCCACAGTTGCGTAAATCTTAGTAAGTTTTTTATTTTCCATAGTTATTACCTCTTCCTCTACTTGGGTTGTTGTTTGGATAAGTTCTCAGCGGATACAGGTCTTGCTCTGCTTCCGCAAGTTCTTTTATTAAATCGTCACGGCTGTATACCGTCATCCGTTCTATCATTTCTGCAATGGTCAGGCCGTCATCATCCGGATCGTTTTCACTTGGAACGTCCAGGTCAATGATGTCCATATCATCCGTAATAGTGTTTGAATCCAGGAATTCCAGATTATCCACAACAAAGTCTTCTGAATCGCCCCAGTTCTTTTCACGTGTACGGACAACCGCTTCTTCTTTTGGCTTCCAGACATAGGGATTAGAGCCTTTGTCATTAAACTCAGAAAAGTTCGGATGCGTGTGTGGATCAAACTTCTTATCTATGATGACACCCTGGCCACGGATGCGCATAATCTCATATTCATCCGATAAGGACCCGACTTCATCGGAAGTCATCAGCTCACGGCCCATAAACTGGAAGTTCGTGCTGTAGCTTCCGGTGGTGCCTTTTGTCCGGCTAGTAGTGTCATAGTTGATGGTTTCTTTACCGAGCAATTTGCTGACATACTCATGTGTGGATTGTTCGTTGCCACCAAG
>CAVCCW010000077.1:0-5398 GCA_963600825.1 Bacteroidaceae bacterium
CGCTTAAGCCTTCCCCTCGAGGGGAAGGGGGACCGCGTTAGCGGTGGATGAGGTGAGATAATCCGAACGCATGATATTACAAATCACGTCCCCGAAGCTGCTGCCAACTCCTCACTCCTAACTCCTCACTCCTCACTGTTTTTCCTTTTGTCACCAAAAAATCACCAATTTCGAAAATTCCCTTGACCGACAACCGAACCCGCGTATAATTGACTCTGTTGCCCAACAAAACGGACAGCGAATGAACCTTGACAATTGAGAAGCAGCAGAAATAAAAAACAAACCAGACAATTCCGGCGAAATATCCGTGAAAAATGAAATTGACAGTCGAAAGGCTGTGAAAAAAGTTTAGCGGAGAGTTTGATCCTGGCTCAGGATGAACGCTGGCGGCGTGCCTAATACATGCAAGTCGAACGGGTGTAGCAATACATTAGTGGCGAACGGGTGAGTAACACGTTGGTGACCTGCCCCAAAGATGGGAATATCACTTGGAAACGAGTGGCAAAACCGAATAAGCTTATAGGGTTCAGAAAGCTATAAGTAAAAGCGAAAGCTACTTTGGGAGGGGCCTGCGGCCCATCAGTTAGTTGGTGAGGGTAACGGCCCACCAAGACGAAGACGGGTAGGGGACCTGAGAGGGTGGCCCCCCACAATGGAACTGAAACACGGTCCATACACCTACGGGTGGCAGCAGTAGGGAATATTGCTTAATGGGCGAAAGCCTGAAGCAGCAACGCCGCGTGGATGATGAAGGCCTTCGGGTCGTAAAATCCTTTTACAGGGGACGAGGAAGGACGGTACCCTGTGAATAAGTCTCGGCTAACTACGTGCCAGCAGCCGCGGTAAAACGTAGGAGACGAGCGTTATCCGGATTTACTGGGCGTAAAGAGCGTGTAGGAGGCATTACAAGTTGGATGTTAAATCTCCCGGCTTAACCGGGAGGCGTCGTTCAAGACTGTAAAGCTAGAGTACGAGAGAGGTAATCGGAACTCCGGGAGTAGTGGTGAAATACGCAGATATCCGGAAGAACACCAGAGGCGAAAGCGGATTACTGGCTCGAGACTGACACTGAGACGCGAAAGCCAGGGTAGCAAACGGGATTAGAGACCCCGGTAGTCCTGGCCGTAAACGATGTAGACTCGTCGTTCGTCATGTAAAAGTGAGGAGTGACTAAGCAAACGCAATAAGTCTACCGCCTGGGGAGTACGGTCGCAAGATTAAAACTCAAAGGAATTGACGGGGGCCCGCACAAGCAGCGGAGCGTGTGGTTTAATTCGATGATACACGAAGAACCTTACCAGGGTTTGACATACAAGTGGTAGTGAAGGGAAACCGGAACGACCCCTCGGGGAGCTTGAACAGGTGCTGCATGGCTGTCGTCAGCTCGTGTCGTGAGATGTTCGGTTAAGTCCGCTAACGAGCGCAACCCTTGTTGTGTGTTACACGTATCACGCAAGACCGCCGGTAGAAAGCCGGAGGAAGGTGGGGATGACGTCAAGTCAGCATGGCCTTTATATCCTGGGCTACACACACGCTACAATGGTCGGTACAATGGGAAGCGAAGCCGCGAGGCGGAGCGAATCCTCCAAAGCCGGCCCCAGTTCAGATTACAGGCTGCAACCCGCCTGTATGAAGATGGAGTTGCTAGTAACCGCAGGTCAGCGATACTGCGGTGAATACGTTCCCGGGCCTTGTACACACCGCCCGTCACGTCATGGGAGTTGGCAACACCTGAAGTTGGTATCTTAACCCGAAAGGGAGGGAGCCACCAAAGGTGGGGTCGATAACTGGGACGAAGTCGTAACAAGGTAGGGGTACCGGAAGGTGCCCCTGGATCACCTCCTTTCTAGGTAAAAGCGCAGCGCTTAGGCAAAGCGTAAAAACCAAAAAAAGAAAAAAATCCTGTTTCAAACGCGGAGTGGAAGCAGGTGGTCGGAATAAGAAGGAATGCGAAAATTTCTGCTGGTTCTGAATTGTCAAGGGGGCTTTTAGCTCAGCTGGTTAGAGCGCGCCTCTGATAAGGGCGAGGTCTCAGGTTCGAGTCCTGAAAGGCCCACAAAAAAGTCATTGTGAGCTTTCCGGAGCCGATCGAAAGATAGGAAACGGAAAGGTCGTAAAGACCGCAAGAACGTTGACAACCGAATACAGTATGTAGGCCAAATCGCGAGTGAAGGGAAACACTCAAAAATAAAACCAACCATAAAAGTATCCAAGGATACGAACCGAGTGAAAGAGAAGAACAGAGAGTCCGGAAGAAGGACCTGTTCCTTGCATCACGTGAAAAGCTACTAAGAGCTTACGGGGGATGCCTTGGCGCTGAATGCCGAAGAAGGACGTGGGACACTGCGATAAGCCCGGCGGAGCCGTGAACAGGCGTCGATACCGGGATGTCCGAATGGAGAAATCCGACAAAGCGAACCTTTGTCATCTTCATATGAACCAAATAGTATGAAGAAGGGAACCCGGGGAACTGAAACATCTAAGTACCCGGAGGAAAAGAGAATATTCCCAAAGTAGTGGCGAGCGAAATGGGAAAAGCCCAAACCGATACGGAGTGATCCGTAAAGGGGTTGTAGGGTCTTGTCACAACGTGAAAAAAGCCGACGGATAGTGGAATGACGTGGGAAAGTCAACCAAAGAAGGTTATAGTCCGGTACACGAAATCCGAGAGACACAGACGAGATACCTGAGTAGTGCCGTGCACGCTAATACGGCATGAAACCGGGGGGTCCACCTCCCAAGGCTAAACACATTCAGCGACCGATAGAGGACAAGTACCGTGAGGGAAAGGTGAAAAGTACCCCGATAAGGGGAGTGAAACAGAACCTGAAACCGTAAGCTTACAAGCAGTCGAAGGGCTATACGCGCAAGCGGAAGCCTGACGGCGTGCCTCTTGGAGAATGAGCCTACGAGTTATTCGATGTGGCGAGGTTAAGTGAGAGAAACACGGAGCCGAAGCGAAAGCGAGTCTTAATAGGGCGTTGAGTCGCAAAGAATAGACACGAAACTGGATGAGCTAACCATGAGCAGGATGAAGCGGGCATAACCCCCCGTGGAAGACCGAACCTTTCAACGCTGCAAAGTTGAGGGATGACTTGTGGTTAGAGGTGATATGCCAAACGAATTCAGAGATAGCTTGTTCTCCCCGAAATAGTTTTAGGACTAGCGGTGGGGATTAACTTGTGGAGGTAGAGCACTGAATGAGCGCGGGGGTCAAAGACTTACCAACCTCAATCAAACTCCGAATGCCAGAAGTGGGACCCCGCCAGTCGGACTACGGGTGATGAGATTCGTGGTCAAAAGGGAAACAGCCCAGATCATCGGCTAAGGTCCCCAAATCCATGCTAAGTGGGAAACGATGTGGAGTTACAGAGACAACCAGGAGGTTCGCTCAGAAGCAGCAACCCTTTAAAGAGTGCGTAACAGCTCACTGGTCAAGTGATTCTGCGCGGAAAACGTAACGGGGCTAAGCATGGTACCGAAGCCATGGGATTTATGCAAGGCATAGATCGGTAGGGGAGCGTTCTACAAGCGGAGAAGGTATACCGAAAGGAGTACTGGAGCGAGTAGAAGTGAGAATGTAGGCATGAGTAGCGAAAAACATGTGAGAACCATGTTCATCGAAATATCTAAGGTTTCCGACGTCAAGTCAATCTGCGTCGGGTTAGTCGGGGCCTAAGGCGAGGCCGAGAGGCGTAGTCAATGGACAGCCGGTTAATAATCCGGCACCTGATTATGGAGCGATGAGGGGACACAACGAGGGAATCCGGCCTGTTAGTGGATTCAGGTGGACGAACGTCAGCCGATGAGAGCGGGGTCAAAATACCGTTTGAGGTGAGGGAAGTCAGGAGCCGTAAGGCGGAACCGAGAAGCACCTTGTTGTCAAGAAAAGCCTCTAAGCATTGAAATAATCAGCCCGTACCGTAAACCGACACCGGTGGATGAGTAGAGAATACTGAGATGAACGGGAGAACTATCGTTAAGGAATTAGGCAACATAGCCCCGTAACTTAGGGAGAAGGGGTGCCCTCCAGCTTGATAAATAGGGCAGGAGGGTCGCAGTGAAAGGGCTCTAGTAACTGGTTAGCAAAACCACAGGTCTCTGCGAAGTCGAAAGACGAAGTATAGGGGCTGACGCCTGCCCAGTGCCGGAAGGTTAAGGGGATTGGTTAGGAGCAATCCGAAGCTGAGAACTGAAGCCCCGGTGAACGGCGGCCGTAACTATAACGGTCCTAAGGTAGCGAAATTCCTTGTCGGGCAAGTTCCGACCCGCACGAACGGCGTAATAACTAGAGCACTGTCTCGACGATAGACCCGGTGAAATTGAAATGGCTGTGAAGATGCGGCCTACCCGCAGCAGGACAAAAAGACCCCGTGGAGCTTTACTGTAACCTGGCATTGAGTTTAGGTGATATTTGTGTAGGATAGGTGGGAGACAGAGAAATCAGGGCGCCAGCCTTGGTGGAGTCGACGGTGAAATACCACCCTGATATTATTTGAACTCTAACGTATACCCGTGAACCGGGATACGGACCGTGTCAGGCGGGCAGTTTGACTGGGGCGGTCGCCTCCAAAAGAGTAACGGAGGCGCCCAAAGGTTCCCTCAGACAGAATGGAAACCTGTCGGAGAGTGTAAAGGCAAAAGGGAGCTTAACTGAAAGACCAACGCGTCGACCAGATACGAAAGTAGGGCTTAGTGATCCCACGGTACAGAGTGGAATGGCCGTGGCTTACCGGATAAAAGCTACCCCGGGGATAACAGGCTGGTGAGATCCAAGAGTTCACATCGACGATCTCGCTCGGCACCTCGATGTCGGCTCATCGCATCCTGGGGCTGGACAAGGTCCCAAGGGTCCGGCTGTTCGCCGGTTAAAGCGGTACGCGAGCTGGGTTCAGACCGTCGTGAGACAGGTCGGTCTCTATCCGCTGTGGGCGAAAGAGAATTGAGAAGGGCTGCCCCTAGTACGAGAGGACCGGGGTGGACGAACCTCTGGTGTGTCAGTTGTTCCGCCAGGAGCATCGCTGAGTAGCCACGTTCGGAAGAGATAACCGCTGAAAGCATCTAAGTGGGAAACTCGCTTCAAGATAAGTTCTCTTGACTGAAAAGTATAAGATCGCAAGGAGACTACTTGCTGGATAGGCCGGAGGTGAAAGGTCAGTAATGGCTTGAGCAAACCGGTACTAATGATCGAAGGCTTTTGCGTGATGTAAGGAACAGGGAAGTCTTCCGGAAGAAGACAAAACTTGAGCTTGGAAAACAAGCGGTTGAAATACATACTGTACAAGGTAAACAAATAAGAAGTGAAGTTGGTGACCATAGGAGCGTGGGTATACCCGGAAACATTCCGAACCCGGCAGTCAAGCGCGTGTCCGCTGATGGTACTTGGGGGGCGACCCCC
>CAVCCW010000078.1:0-4808 GCA_963600825.1 Bacteroidaceae bacterium
GTGTTGTAAAGACGGATGCTGAGTGGAATACGTCGGTGTCCGGTGCAGAATTTACTTACTATGCCGATACCAATGGCAACGGCCAGTATGATGAGGGAACCGACAAGGCTGTCGGTACTCTGAGTGAGGTTTCTTCCGGAACGTATGAAACCGGTGATATTAATACCGGAATCTACTTCGTTAAGGAAACCAAGGCTCCAACCAACTACCGCATTGATACCAATGTCTATACGGCCAATGTTAAATCGCATGGTTATATTGCCATCATCAGCAATGCAACTGATGAGAGTGGGGTATTTATTAACCAGCCGATGCGTGGTAATGTCACCCTGACTAAGATTGACTCTGAGACTAAAGAGAATCTTACCGGTGCTGAATTTACTGTCTATGCCGATACCAACGGTAACGGACAGTATGACGAAGGTGTCGATGAATCTATGGGGACTATGACGGAAACCACCAAAGGCGTTTATCTCATGAAGGGATTACGTATTGGACTATACTTCGTAATTGAAACGGCAGCTCCATACGGTTACCTGCCGGATGAAACGCCATACCAGGTGAATGTTTCTGAGGATTACCGGACCTACTCCGTATCTAACGATACAGAAGGTGATACCGCCACTTGGGCGTATATCAACAAGCCGGTCCATATCCAGACGGAAGCTACCGATTCCGAAACCAAGGGTAATGTTTCTTCCGCTAAGGAAAACATTACTTTGACCGACAAGGTCCATTACCAGAACCTTGTTTCAGGTAAGGAATACACCATTACCGGTTATCTTATGAATAAGAAGACCGGTGAATACTTCCTTGTGGATGGCGAAAAGGTATCCGCTTCTACTACCTTTACGGCAGATGCCACCGAAGGAACCGTAGATGTTACCTTTACCTTTAATGCCACTTCTCTGGACGGTGAAGCGGTTGTTGCCTATGAATATTTGTACTATGTCGGCAAAGAGGTAGCTTCTCATGCTGACATTACGGATGAAGGACAGACCGTTTACTTCCCGAACGTCAAGACAAACGCTACTGACTCCGAAACGAAAGGCCATGAGTCTTTTGCGGATGACAATGTAACTATTATTGACACCGTATCTTACAAATCTCTGTCTGTTGGCAAGGAATACACTGTTACCGGTACCTTGATGAACAAGGAAACAGGTGAAGCAATCCTTGTAGACGGAGAACCGGTTACTGCTGCTACCACCTTTACTGCTGAAAGCACTGACGGTACCGTAGACGTAACCTTTACTTTTGACGGTTCTGCCCTTGCAGGTCAAACTGCTGTTGTGTTTGAAGACCTTTATTACAACAACGTAAAGGTTGCTACACACGCTGATCTGGAAGATGAAGATCAGACCATCCATTTCCCTGGTGTAAAGACAAGCGTTAAAGACAGTGAAACTGCTGATCATTTCGCTTACGCCGATGACGAGGTAACGCTCGTTGACACGGTTTCCTACACCAACCTTACTATCGGTAAGGAATACACTGTTGCCGGTATCCTGATGAACAAGGAAACCGGTGAAGCAATCGCCGTTAATGGCGAACCGGTTGCCGCCTACACCACCTTCACTGCTGAAAGCACTGACGGCACTGTAGACGTAACCTTTACTTTTGATGGCTCTACCCTTGCAGGTCAAACCACAGTCGTTTTTGAAAACCTTTATCAGAACGGCGTACAGGTTGCTACCCACTCTGACTTGGAAGATGAAGATCAGACCATCCATTTCCCTGGTGTAAAGACAAGCGTTAAGGACAGTGAAACTGCCGGTCATTTCGCTTACGCCGACAACGATGTAACGCTCGTTGATACGGTTTCCTACACCAACCTGACTGTTGGCAAGGAATACACTGTTACCGGTATCCTGATGAACAAGGAAACCGGCGAAGCAATCTTTGTTAACGGCGAAGCGATTACTTCTTCTGTTACCTTTACTGCCGAAAGCGCAGACGGTACGGTAGACGTAACCTTTACCTTTGACGGTTCTGCTCTTGCAGGACAGTCTGCTGTCGTTTTTGAAGATCTTTATCAGAACGACATTAAGGTAGCCACCCATGCCGATATTACGGATGAGGATCAGACAGTACATTTCCCTGACGTACATACTACTGCCAAGGATGGTAAAGACGGAGACAAGACACTCGCCACGAAAGGTAATGTTGTTGTCATCGACACTGTTTCTTATTCCAACCTGGTTGTGGGCCGTGAATACACGGTTACCGGCTATCTTGTAAACAAGGCAACCGGAGAAGCCCTTCTCGTAAACGGTGAAAAGGTTGTTGGTTCTACTACCTTTACTGCTGAAAGTGCAGACGGTACCGTAGATGTCACCTTTACCTTTGATGTCACCGATGTAGATGCCGGAGACTATGTAGTCTTTGAACAGCTTTACGACACAGAAACCGGTGTTCTCATTGCATCCCATGAGGATATTGATGATGAGAGTCAGACAGTAACCGTTCCGGAAGAAACCCCGAAGACCGGCGACAATTACACTGCTGTAATTGCTGCCAGTGCTACCGGTGCTTCCGCTCTTGGTGGACTGTTATATCTCTTCCTTCGGAAACGCAGGGAAAGAAAAGCACTGTAATACATTCCCTTTAACTTTCTTCATGTGATTACAGTAAAAGGAAGGTCGGCTTGATGAACCGGCCTTCCTTGCTTTCCTGCCGTCTCTCTAAAGGTCCTGGGGAGCTGAGTGTGTTATTTTTCCCTGATACTTCGGCATGGGGTCTTCGGGGCCTTTACAGAGACTACAGGCGTAGTTATTAAAATCGTACATAAATCAATTTTTCCCGAATTCGGGAAAATTTCAAATTCTTATAGAAAGAGGTATTTATATGGGCTATTATTCCGATGTTAGATTAACCGTAAGCGAAGAAGGATTTAAGCAACTCTATTCCTTTATTGGTGCTTGGTGCGAGGAACATGATTGTTACGATCCACTGAGATATTGTGACAAGCTGTTCCATGGCGATGATGGATACCTTATCTGCTGGAATGATCAGAAATGGTATTCTGACTTCCCGGAAGTACAAGCCGTGGAAGCCGGTTTAAAAGACCTAGAAGAAACAAACTATTCTTACAGCTTCTGCCGTCTGGGAGAAGAACTCGGAGATGTTGAAACGGCTTATCATCATTCAACGCGTGAGAATGAGCCGGATCCGGAGAATTATATGCCAGGCATATATCAGCACTTTGATGATAAAAATATAGTTCACTGGTGTGGTCTGGAAGATGTCATAGCAGAACAACGTGAAGCAGAAGACCTGGATCTATGATCCTTGCGTCCGTTAATTTGGACCACACGTCATCCGATATGCTGTATAATAGGAGCGAAAAAGAGGTGTAACCATGAAATTTAAAGAAGTATTTTTTGTTTTGAATCCTTTTCTTACAGAAGAGCTGCATCCATCTGAAACCTGGAAGGTAGCTTGTAATGAAGTTATCGATTATATGGAATCCAATGGCTTTGAACATAAGGGCGAATTACGGTTCCGGTCCAAAACGCCAATGACCAAAAAGGAAGTTGAAAACATTCTTTTTGGTCTTTTGGATACAAGCGAATGGCTAGAGCCTTGCGTAGATAAGCTCGGTGTAGGAAACGCTGGCTTTTCTTTTAATCCGCTTCCGCTTCTTGATCTTTCTCCGGAAGAACGTGAAAAAGAATTAGATCGAATGGAAGCCGAATTTGAAAGAATACAAGAATCATATGGTCCGGATCCGGACGGTGACGAATACGACAACGCCACCTGGCTAGATGATGACCTGGATGACGATTTAATGATGTAGGAAGGAGTGATATTATGTTCCGCTGTGAAGTAAGGTTTGATGAAGAAAAAGCCAAGCAATACGGCTACACTCTTGAAGAAATCTATGAAACCGTAGACGGCATCTTTGAACGCCAGGGGGTTCCTAAAGTTGCTGAGGGAATCTATGAAGACCCGGATGCCGAAGACGGCTGGCATACAATGAACATAGGTCTTTCCTTTTTTCATTGTCCACCTATTGTGCACTTCTGCAATTATTGGAAGATGTATGATCCGGAAGAGGGCGATCAGGGCGACATATTACAGGCTTTAAAAAATTGCCGGAGTAGAGTTGCTATATGAAAAGAAAAACAGTTGCTTTTGATTTGAGTATTAGAATGCTTAGGCGGTACTATCCAGGTAAGAACTATCGCCAAGCATACCGTGATATTCAAAAATATATGGAAGCGCATGGCTTTAAGCACAAACAATTCTCTGGCTATATTTCTAAGGAACCGATGTCAAGAGTAATTGCTGAAGAACACGTTGATGGTTTTATCTCACAGAACCCTTGGATTCTCCCTTGTATAAAGGACTTGGATATCACCAGCGACACAGGCTTTAATCTTGGAGAAATGTACAAGAGACATGAAGCCGAATTCAAAGAGTTTGAGAGAAAAAGAGTACAAAAGGCTGTAAGCAAAAGGCATGAGCCTAAACGGCGCAGGCCATTGAAAGAAGTTATGGCCGAAGCTCAAAGAGAAACTGATGAATATAATGCTAGGTTTGGCATCCGGCCTATCTCTAAGGATGACCTGGAACGATAATGAATTTTCCCAAATTTGAAAAAAATTGAGATTAAGCGAGATCAGCACTTACAAACGCTTTACATTGTAAAGTGAATGCTATATAATGAGCGATGAAAGGAGCTGATTATATGGCACAGGTTAATTTTAGAGTAGATGACGCAGTTAAAGCAAAGGCAGAAAACGCTTGTGCAGCCATGGGTTTAAGCATGTCCACAGCTATTACTATCTTTCTTACAAAGCTTG
>CAVCCW010000079.1:0-3893 GCA_963600825.1 Bacteroidaceae bacterium
TTTGGTCTTGAAAGATGCGGTTGCTGTTACTTTGTTTCCGTTCTTGTCGAGGAATTCTTTCCCGGTTTCCTTATCCATCAGTGTTCCGGTAACTTCATAGGTCTTTCCCGCACGAACATTCTGGTATTCTACTTTATCGACGATGGATACCGTTTCGGCTACACCGGAAGCAATATGATCGCCCGTTGCCTTATCTGTTGCGGTAGTATGAATCAAAGAATTGCTATTAACAATCGCACCAAGGTCCACAACCTGTCCATCTGTAGTTACTTCGAAAGTAATCGGCTTTGCCAGCACATAGCTTTCATTAGCATCACATTCCAACTCTTCCAGCTTATATTTGCCGGCTACCAGCTTTCCAGCGCCATCCTTCTTTTCTTCAGTTCCTTCCTTACCGTTAACGACAACCTTTTTAAACCAAAGATCACTATCTGTCTTGGAGTCATATTTACCATTGGAATCTGTTACGATTTCATGGGACTCGCCGGTATCAGTATTGGTCAGCTTAAACTTTACGTTTGCGAGTGGATTCTTTGTTACTTCACCCTCTCCGGTATCGATTAAACGTGTGTAGAGACCGTTTAATGTCTTAACCTCTGCCTTTACCGTGTCTTCCTTCTCGGTATCGGTGTTATCCTTGTTGGCATTGTTGGTTTCACCAGAGGTATTATTGTCAATATCTCCGTTATTTGTGTCCGTATCTTTGCTTCCATCCGTTACCGCACCGTTATTATCCTCGGTGTTGTCTGTATCGGTTCCGAGCAGTGTGAATACGGCCTTTGCCTTGGAAGAAAGCCAGCTAATCTTTGAATCCTGCGTGGTTTCAGTGGATGTAGTCTTAAACGATACCGTTCCTATTGTGGCATCGGTACTCTTTGTCTGCTGATTGACGTCTGCGGAATCACCCTTCTGCTCTTCAGACTCAGACTTTTCTTCATCGGAACTTGCCGTTGGATGCTCCTTCTCAATATGCTTTTCTACATCTTCCTTGCTGTGAGAAATGAAGCCATCTTTGCCACAGATGGAGCAGTAATAGCTTGTTCCATGCTTCTCGGTCTTCGTTGCATTATCTAAATCGGTGAGATCCTCATCACAGACATTACAGTACGTCTTTGTCTCGTGAGTTTCGAGAACTTTCTCGAATGAAATGTTGCCACGAGCTGCATACTCGCTTATTTCGAGCACGCTTTCTGAATGTACTACATCTGAAGCACCTTTTTCCGTAAGTTCTATTGTGTGAACTTTCGTATCCAAGCTATATCCCGCCGGTGCTTTTGTTTCTTTAACCGTATATGTTCCAAGAGGGAAGATAACGGCGCCATTAGAATTTTTAAAAAGCGCATCACCACGGACAAATATTCTGTCTATGTTGCTGGAACGTATTTGACAAATTCCGTATTTGGTTGTCTTAAATACCCACGATCTGCTTTGGCTGCCATTCTTATATGTTACGGTAAATTCCGCTCCGGCCAACGACCCGTCATCTGGTGTTGTTTTCTCACCGGTTCTGGCATCATATTTTTTTATTTCAATCAAGAACGGGTCATTTAATGGTTTATCTTGCAGATTTGCGGCATCCTTGTATGTAATCGTCTTCTTGCTGTTATACGCCCAGTTTTTCGTGGAGATGCTTCTGACGGATGTATTTAGCTGGTACCCCTTTGGTGCCTTCAGCTCTTTCAGGTAGTAGGTGTTACCCGTTGCTACCTTTACATAACTTGAATATCCATCACTGTTTGTCGTCAGTGTCGCTACTTTTTTCTTGCATGCACTGTCCGAATAAAGGCCATACACTGCACCAGACAAGCTGTAGTTGCTATTCCCGCTCGTACAAGAAGTATTTGCTGAGGATTTCTGAATTCTCAGATACGGGTTGCCCGGAGCGGTAAAATGACCACTGCCCTTCAGATGCTGAGGTCTTGTTCCACCCGGATACTGATATGGCCAAGAATATCTGCTTCCTGTGCTATAGGTTACAGAAACATATACTGTGTTTCCTTTTACCTTGGTTACTGTTGCTTTATAATCATAAGTGTACCCCATACGCGGTTGTCCTTGACCGCTTTCTATACACGAAGCAGCAATCGAACCAATTCTTTTGGCGAACTGATTGCTTCCGCTATGGTTTTTGAAAACGGCACCTGCAACTCGGGTTCCGTTCGTATCATGAACCGAAGACGGTTTTACTGTTCCAGTGTAGTAGTCCCCTTTCTTTGGGACTCCACTTGGGTTTTTTGTTGCTGCGCTAACACTTGTCGTACACAAGATTACCGCTAAGAACACAAACGCTATTATCATGAATAGCGTTCCTGTATTCTTTCGCTTTAACATTTGATTGTTCATCATGGACCTCCTTATCTCATTTTGAACGATTGCAGTATACATTTTCTTTCCGCAAGGGAAATCATGTCTTTCGGAATGCACCTCGCATTCTCAGATAAAGCCACGCTGATAGATAGTATGTAGCGAATAACGAAGCGCAAACAAATATTGTCTTTACATGGTTTCACCCCCCCTTGTCTTTGTTTTGCTATTCTAACGACTTAAAGACTTGTACTAAAAAGGAGCGCCAATTGGCACTCCTTTTTTCGATCTAGTTGCGATAATTTATTATTGTTTACCTTATTTTACGGTTCTCGTTGCACTGCATCCATCACAGGTTGCTATTGTGTTCGTCACAACTTTATAAACTGGAATTTGGACCTCAACCTCTTTTGTATATGTAGAACCTAAATGGGAATAACCTGCAGCCTCATCCTTTTTATAGTGGCTATACTCTTCTTCTTCATTTAGATTCGTTACATCCTCTCCACAGGCAAAGCAAATATCCCGACTTACGGTCGTAGTCGTATATCCCACCGTCACACTTTCCTGTACATCTGCAAGTGTCCAGCTGTGTTTGTGAGCAGTTACGATCTCTTCGGTTCCGTTTTCATAAGTATTTACGCCAGTGTCTGTGGATACTACTACTGCATCACCCACTTCAAACGTTCCATTATCCGTTACCGCCCCTTGATTTTCTGAAGTCTCTACAGTAGACTCTCCGCCTTCGGATTCGCTCTCTGTACCTTCTTCTCCCTCACCGGAAGTCTGCGAACTGTGTTTTTCGGCAATATGCTGTTCGATGACATCTATACTATGCGATGCCAGAACATCTTTTCCGCAAACCGAGCAGTAATAGGTGGTTCCATGCTTTTCCTGCAGTTCTTCGTCAGTAAGCTGTGTTACGTCTTCTCCGCAAACTGAGCAGTATATTGCTGTAACGGTTTTGTATTCTTTAATCGTAATGTCCTGTGGGCGGAGCTTAACGACAGAGGAATAACTTCCTGTATAAGAACCGTTGATTGGGTGAACCTTGTAGCTAATCGTATCTGTTGGATTATAGTATTTATCTGTATAAGTATTTGTCGTTACACTTGCTATTTTCTTGTACGAAGAGCTTCCGTCTGCACGGTATACTTCATACGCCTTGGCACCGCTGAGTTTGTTCCAAGTGAGAACAACATCTTCATCCGAATTGAAAGAGCCCTTGAATCCAGAAATTGTTCCGGAGAAAATAGCGTTTATCGTCTTTGTACTGCTGTACGAGCCATACTTATATGCAGTAACTTTCTTTGTAGTACGGTATTTCTTGCTAAGCTTATTGTATGCTTTTTTCGATACATACTTTTTCGTCTTCTTGTTGTAATACTTCTTTACCTTGTAAGTCTTATATGCACGCACCTTGAACTGATGCTTTGCGGAGTTTGCCGCCGACAGCTTCACCGATGTTGTCTTCTTCGATACTCTTTTTACCAGTTTCCAGTTGCCGCTTCCGGTTTTCTGGTATACTGCGTAGCCGGATGGAGACTTCTTCAGCTTCTTCCATTTAACCACTGCATAACTTCCGGATC
>CAVCCW010000080.1:0-3238 GCA_963600825.1 Bacteroidaceae bacterium
TGCCGGTGACAAACCGGAGGAAGGTGGGGATGACGTCAAATCATCATGCCCCTTATGACCTGGGCTACACACGTGCTACAATGGACGGTACAAAGAGCTGCAAGCCCGCGAGGGTTAGCCAATCTCATAAAACCGTTCTCAGTTCGGATTGTAGTCTGCAACTCGACTACATGAAGCCGGAATCGCTAGTAATCGCGGATCAGCATGCCGCGGTGAATACGTTCCCGGGCCTTGTACACACCGCCCGTCACACCACGAGAGTTTGTAACACCCGAAGCCGGTGGGGTAACCATTTATGGAGCCAGCCGTCTAAGGTGGGATAGATGATTGGGGTGAAGTCGTAACAAGGTAGCCGTATCGGAAGGTGCGGCTGGATCACCTCCTTTCTAAGGATTATTACGGAATAGATGACTTGGTCATCTACGATTACACTTGCTGTTCAGTTTTGAAGGTTTATTAATCTTCTAAAACTTGTTCTTTGAAAACTGGATAAAACGACATTGAAAGTAACAAACAAATTTCTTTTTAAAGATTTTTATTATAATTATTAAGTTTTAAATTTTTTAGGCTTAATAACTTACAGGTTAAGTTATTAAGGGCGCATGGCGGATGCCTTGGCACTAGAAGCCGATGAAGGACGGCACTAACACCGATATGCTTCGGGGAGCTGTAAGTGAGCTTTGATCCGGAGATTTCCGAATGGGGGAACCCACTGTTTTTAATAGGACAGTATCTACACGTGAATTCATAGCGTGATGATGGCAGACTCAGGGAACTGAAACATCTAAGTACCTGAAGGAAGAGAAAGAAAATTCGATTCCCTTAGTAGCGGCGAGCGAAACGGGAAGAGCCCAAACCAAGGAGCTTGCTCCTTGGGGTTGTAGGACACTCTATACGGAGTTACAAAGGAATGAGTTAAGCGAAGCGGCATGGAAAGGCCCACCAAAGAAGGTAACAGTCCTGTAGTTGAAAGTTCATTCCCTCCAGAGTGGATCCTGAGTACGGCGGAACACGTGAAATTCCGTCGGAATCTGGGAGGACCATCTCCCAAGGCTAAATACTCTCTAGTGACCGATAGTGAACCAGTACCGTGAGGGAAAGGTGAAAAGCACCCCGGAAGGGGAGTGAAAGAGATCCTGAAACCATGTGCCTACAAGTAGTTAGAGCCCGTTAATGGGTGATAGCGTGCCTTTTGTAGAATGAACCGGCGAGTTACGATCCCATGCAAGGTTAAGCTGATAAGGCGGAGCCGTAGCGAAAGCGAGTCTGAATAGGGCGATTGAGTATGTGGTTGTAGACCCGAAACCAGGTGATCTACCCATGTCCAGGGTGAAGGTAAGGTAACACTTACTGGAGGCCCGAACCCACGTACGTTGAAAAGTGCGGGGATGAGGTGTGGGTAGCGGAGAAATTCCAATCGAACCTGGAAATAGCTGGTTCTCTCCGAAATAGCTTTAGGGCTAGCCTCGCGGCTAAGAATCTTGGAGGTAGAGCACTGTTTGGACTAGGGGTCCATCCCGGATTACCGAATTCAGACAAACTCCGAATGCCAATGATTTATACGCGGGAGTCAGACTGCGAGTGATAAGATCCGTAGTCAAAAGGGAAACAGCCCAGACCACCAGCTAAGGTCCCAAAGTAATCGTTAAGTGGAAAAGGATGTGACGTTGCTTAGACAACCAGGATGTTGGCTCAGAAGCAGCCATCATTTAAAGAGTGCGTAATAGCTCACTGGTCGAGTGACGCTGCGCCGAAAATGTATCGGGGCTAAACGATTCACCGAAGCTGTGGATGGACATCTCAGATGTCCGTGGTAGGAGAGCGTTCTAATCGCTGTGAAGTCAGATCGTAAGGACTGGTGGAGCTATTAGAAGTGAGAATGCCGGTATGAGTAGCGAAAGATGGGTGAGAATCCCATCCACCGAATGACTAAGGTTTCCTGAGGAAGGCTCGTCCGCTCAGGGTTAGTCGGGACCTAAGCCGAGGCCGATAGGCGTAGGCGATGGATAACAGGTTGATATTCCTGTACCACCTCCTCACCATTTGAGTAATGGGGGGACGCAGTAGGATAGGGTAAGCGCGCTGTTGGTTATGCGCGTCCAAGCAGTAAGGTGTGAGTGTAGGCAAATCCGCACTCTTTAACATTGAGCTGTGATGGCGAAGCTCTTAGAGCGAAGTTCCTGATTTCACACTGCCAAGAAAAGCCTCTAGCGAGGTGAGAGGTGCCCGTACCGCAAACCGACACAGGTAGTCGAGGAGAGAATCCTAAGGTGAGCGAGAGAACTCTCGTTAAGGAACTCGGCAAAATGACCCCGTAACTTAGGGATAAGGGGTGCTCTGGTAGGGTGCAAGCCCGAGAGAGCCGCAGTGAATAGGCCCAAGCGACTGTTTATCAAAAACACAGGTCTCTGCTAAACCGTAAGGTGATGTATAGGGGCTGACGCCTGCCCGGTGCTGGAAGGTTAAGAGGATTGGTTAGCGCAAGCGAAGCTGAGAATTGAAGCCCCAGTAAACGGCGGCCGTAACTATAACGGTCCTAAGGTAGCGAAATTCCTTGTCGGGTAAGTTCCGACCCGCACGAAAGGCGTAACGATTTGGGCACTGTCTCAACGAGAGACTCGGTGAAATTATAGTACCTGTGAAGATGCAGGTTACCCGCGACAGGACGGAAAGACCCCATGGAGCTTTACTGTAGCTTGATATTGAATTTTGATACATTTTGTACAGGATAGGTAGGAGCCTGAGAGACCGGAACGCCAGTTTCGGTGGAGGCGTTGTTGGGATACTACCCTAAATGTATTGAACTTCTAACCCGCACCCCTTATCGGGGTGGGAGACAGTGTCAGGCAGACAGTTTGACTGGGGCGGTCGCCTCCTAAAAGGTAACGGAGGCGCCCAAAGGTTCCCTCAGAATGGTTGGAAATCATTCGCAGAGTGTAAAGGCACAAGGGAGCTTGACTGCGAGACCTACAAGTCGAGCAGGGTCGAAAGACGGGCTTAGTGATCCGGTGGTTCCGCATGGAAGGGCCATCGCTCAACGGATAAAAGCTACCCTGGGGATAACAGGCTTATCTCCCCCAAGAGTCCACATCGACGGGGAGGTTTGGCACCTCGATGTCGGCTCATCGCATCCTGGGGCTGTAGTCGGTCCCAAGGGTTGGGCTGTTCGCCCATTAAAGCGGTACGCGAGCTGGGTTCAGAACGTCGTGAGACAGTTCGGTCCCTATCCGTCGTGGGC
>CAVCCW010000081.1:0-2892 GCA_963600825.1 Bacteroidaceae bacterium
CCGCAGTAAAGTCTGTGCTGGCCAAGGCACCAGAGGTCACCGGATTTTGTCATGGTAGGCTTTGCAAGCTCAGCGTCCACATCAAAATCATCCTCTTTGATGCCATCTTTCACATCATCCTTGAAGAAATCATCCAGCTCTGCAGGATCAAAACCAGTAAGAGAAACATCAAAGTCAGCACCCTGCAGGTCTGCGATTAACAGTGCCAACTTGTCATTGTCCCATTCACCGCTGATTTTATTGAGAGCGACATTGAGAGCCTTTTCATGCTCGGCATCCAGTTCCACAACTACACAATCCACCTCAGTAAAACCAAGATCCATCAGTACCTTCAAGCGCTGATGACCGCCCACGACGCATCCGGTAGTGGCATTCCAGATTACTGGTTCCACATATCCGAACTGTTCAATGGAGCGCTTCAGCTTTTCATATTCCGGATCGCCGGGCTTTAGATCCTTACGGGGATTGTAGTCAGCCGGAAGCAGATCGGCGGCCTTTTTCTTTTCGATTAGCATGGGTAAGTCCTCCTAAGTATTGTCTGCAAGCCCTTGTAGGCAGCATCAATATCGCCGGCCTTGGCCTGACCTCGAAGAGTGTTAAATTGTTGAAAGCTTAGCTGCTGACGATAATTTTTCAATAGATTCATAAATTCCTGATAGTCCATATTAGTTTCCTTTCCTTGCACGGAGCAGGCGTTCCATCGCATCATCCATAGGTGTTTCGCCTTTATACTCCGTCGCACAATTTTCTTTTACGATTTGATAGATTTCCATCCAGAGCCGATTGGTCTGGCTCATAAAATTCTGACTCATAGCCACGTAGGGAGACTGGATGGCATTTCCCGTAGTGGGATGCTTAGCAAGAAAGCCAAAATCGGAGATGGCTTCCTCGCATTGAATCCATCTGGCCACGCTCATGGCATAGCGTTCTAGTAGCTGGGGAGAGACTAGATCAGCACATCGCCGCTCCGCAAGCCACTCCCAGGTAGCTGTATAAATTTCCTCTGCTGCCAGAGGCTTTCCATCTTTTTGAGTAGCAGATAGTAGCTTTGATGGCTTTGGCATCTGCTGGCCTTCCAGATCGGCAGCTCTGTTTTCAAATTCCACGACAGTCAGTTTTCGTCTGCCTGGATTGCCCTCGGCGATCTTGTCAGCTAAGGGCTTTTTCTTGGCTCCGGCACCGACACGAGCACCGCCACGGTTAGTTCCGTCCTTAGCCATTTCATAAACCTCCTTGTTCGGGGCCTATATACCCCGTTTGAAAATGCGATTTTGTGCGTGAGACCCCACGCCCGTTCCACGGGAGGCAGTCGCTAGAGATTTGGACCGCCCCTGGGCTATCCACAATGCACAAAGAAAAGCATCAATTTTGTGTATTATGCCAGCGGTCGCCATGCTCAGCGTGGATACGTGCATGGCAGGCAGTGCAAAGTGCCATGAGATTGGCTCGGTCATGGGTGCCGCCCTGAGACAAAGGCTTCACGTGGTGGATCTGCTCGGTTGGTGTGTAGACACCCTTCGCAAGACAGATTTCACACAGCGGATGAGCAGCAGCATAGCTGTCACGGATACGCTTCCAGGCTCTGCCGTAGCGACGCTTGGCCTTGGGATCACGATCATATTTCTCGTAGCGTCTGGCTTCCTCTTTGGTATGCTCCTCGCAGAAGCGACCGTCTGTAAGACGTGGGCAGCCGGGATAGGAGCAGGGACGCTTGGGTTTTCTTGGCATTCATTCACCTTCCTTCTGGCATAAGAAAAGCCCTGCAGGAACTAATCCTACAAGGCCTCTGTAATATGTTATGTTTTCGCTTTTCGCTAGGATAATAATATCAAAAGAGAAAGGTGTCTTTCTATGTCTTTTAGTGCCCACTTTCATCTGGATCAGGAATTTTTACTTCCTGCAGGGCACGGCTGTGGAGCTTGTGAATGTAGCGAAGCTCATAGTTCATATCCACGGCGATCTTTTCCCAGGACTCACAACAGATGTAACGCTTGGCCAGAAGGTCCTGATATTCCGGATTGGAAATGGAGCGGATCACATAGGTGATCTCTTTCTTCAAATCTACCAGCTTATCCATGTCATGCAGGATTTGTTCCTCTAAATCCATGATCTTCATGACACATTCCTCCAGACGGGAGTTGCCATGATTGGGGCTCTTAGGCATATCCGAATAGGTGGTGGTGCAGCGGGTAGCCAGATCATTTAAAGAGTCAATCATCTGGGTTTTAGTGATAATACGTTGATCCAGGTTGCGGGCCTGTGATAAATATTCTTTTGCGTTCATAGAATACCTCCGAATAATAAAATTCCCTCGGATTGGCTTCTTTTGTCGTAGATTGTCGATGTTTGTCATAGGTTTGCTTTCACCGCATCGATCAGGGCATTTTGTGTCAGCTCTTTTTGTGATAGTGCCTTCAGGATGCGTTCGTCGATGGTGCCTTTGGTAATGATGTGTTCGATTACCACAGTGCCGGAAGCTTGGCCTTGTCTCCACAGGCGGGCGTTGGTCTGCTGGTATAATTCCAAAGACCAGGTCAGCCCAAACCAGATGAGAGTGGAGCCACCAGCCTGGAGATTCAATCCATGACCGGCAGAGGCGGGATGAATCACTGCTACAGGAATGTTGCCAGCATTCCAGTCGATAATATCCTGGCTGGTTTTGATTTCCCGGACAGCAAAGCGATTTTTGATTCGCTGCAGATCATGCTTGAACCAATAGGCCACCAGGAGCGGCTTTCCATTTGCCGCTTCGATTAGATCCTCCAAGGCATCCAGCTTTCGATCATGAAACTCGATGATATTTCCCTCATCATCATAAATAGCTCCATTCGAAAGCTGGCAGAGCTTACCGGTAAGGGCAGCGGCATTGGCAGCAGTGATTTCTCCATCAGG
>CAVCCW010000082.1:0-2794 GCA_963600825.1 Bacteroidaceae bacterium
GACGGATATTGAGGTTGAAGGCCTTTTTGCTATTATGGAAAAGCTTATCAGCGAAGGCAAGAGTATTATTTTTATCAGTCATAAGATGCGGGAGGTTCTCCGCATTTCCGACCGCATTACGGTTCTTCGCCTTGGTGAAGTGGTGGGAACTGTAAACTGTTCCGAAACCGATGGCCAGAAGCTGGCGGCGATGATGATTGGCAAGGAACTGAGCGAGTCAAAATATGATAAAGTCGATGGTGATGATGGCGTGGTAGCTCAGATTGAAAATGTTGACTACCACAAGGCCAGTAAGCACAGCGGTCTTAATAATGTGTCCTTGACGATTCACGCCGGTGAGATCGTAGGTGTGGCCGGTGTGGATGGTAATGGCCAGACACAGCTGGCACAGCTGATTACCGGCATTCTGACACCAGATAAAGGTGATGTGGAACTGAAAGGCGGTCACGTCAGCATCTTCGATCCCCATGGCTTCATTATGAAAGGTGTAAGCCACGTTCCGGAAGACCGTAATCTTCAGGGTCTTATAGGTGATATGTCCATTGCCGAAAATCTGGTACTGAAGCAGATCGGAACCTCTAAGTTCAGTCGCGGGAATGGTCTTATGATCAACAGCGGAAGTATTGAAGCCTATGCTAAGGAAATGGTTGAAAAATATGATATCCGCTGTACGGATATTCATCAGAGTGTACGTTCTCTCTCCGGTGGTAACCAGCAGAAAGTTATCCTGGCAAGAGAATTGGAAAGTCAGCCGGCTCTCCTTGTTATGGCACATCCGACACGAGGTTTGGATATCGGTGCCACAAGCTTTGTCCACGAGCAGATGATCGCGGCCCGGGAGAGAGGTGTTGGTATTCTCCTCATCAGTGCGGATTTTGATGAGATTCTGGAAATGTCAGATCGCATCATTGTCTGCTTCGAAGGTGAGATCATGGGCGAATTCTCCGGTAAGAATCCGCCGGTTGACAAGATCAGTCTGGCAATGACCGGTAAATGAGAGGGGGAATACATAGCATGGAGAAATTAAAAAGAGCTTTAGGCGCTTTCGTTGTGCCGCTCTTATCAATTCTATTAGCCTTTATTATAGGCGGCATCATTATGGCGATACTGGGAGCTAATCCATTCAGTGCCATCGTCTATCTTTTCCAGGGTGCTTTCGGATCTCCGGCCAATATCGGTACGACATTGACGAAAGCTACACCGCTTATGTTTACAGCACTTTGCGCCTGCTTTGCTTATAAGTGCGGCGTTTTCAATCTTGGTGGTGAAGGCCAGTTCCTGATGGGATCCATTGCAGCCTTTGCAACCTGCTATTTCACTGGCATCACCGGTGTTCCAGGCATGATCATTGCTCTTTTAGCCGGCACATTGGCCGGCGGCATCTGGGGAATGATCCCGGGTATCCTTAAGATCACCCGTGATCAGAATGAAATGATCATTTCCATTATGCTTAACTACGTGGCCACACTATTCATGGGCGTTATCTATACCAGCTGGATCCGTGATGAATCCGTTCCCCAGACTCCGGCCATCAGTGATGCAGTTCAGCTGCCCCGTGTTTTCAGCAATATGCGTTTTACATGGGCCTTTATCATTGCCATTGTTGTAGGTATTCTTCTTTATTATGTTCTTTTCTGGACAAGTACAGGTTTCCGTTTAAGAGCTGTTGGTTATAATATGACAGCCAGCCATTTCAATGGTATTCCCGTTAAGAGATACATGTTGGCGGCCTTTGTTGTATCCGGTGCTATCGCCGGTCTTGGCGGCGGTGCCGAGCTTTTGGGAACACAGTTCAGACTGATCAATGGATTCGGTTCCGGCTATGGTTTCGATGGTGTGGCTATGGCCCTGATCGGTCAGCTTCATCCCATTGCAACCATGGTAGTGGCTTTCTTCTTTGCTATTCTCCGTGTGGGTTCGACGACAATGCAGGCAGCAACGGGCGTGCCCACCAGCGTATCAGATATTATTCAGGCACTTGTGATCGTCTTCTCCGTAGCCGGAATGGCCCTTACAAAACTGCCGGAATTTAAGGCATGGCAGAGCCGTGTCTTCGGAAAGAGAAAGGGGGCATAGTCACATGGAGTGGTTTTCAAGTTTACTTCTGGCAACGGTTCGACTGGCAATTCCGGTCCTGCTGATTTCCTTAGCTGAGTTATATGGACAGAGAGCCGGCATGGTAAATATCGGCCTTGAAGGTCTGGCTTCCATCGGTGCCCTGGTTGGCTTCCTGATGTGTTATATTACCGGTTCAAACTGGTTGGGTCTTCTCTGCGGTGCCCTGGCTGGTGTAGCTGTCAACATGGTTTATGCTTTTTCAACCATTACGCTTTGTGCCGATCATACCGTTTACGGTATGGCCATTAATATTTTCGCACCGGCACTGGCTTCCTTTATTTATCGTATTTATTTCGGAACAGGATCTGATCTGAAACAGATCGTGACGATGTCCACGGTATCCATTCCGGTACTGAAAGATATTCCGGTGATCGGACCTCTTCTTTTCGATCAGAGCCTTATGGTTTATCTGGCATTTGTTTTTGTTATTTTCACATGCATCTTCTTTAAGAAGACCCGTGCAGGTTTAAGTTATATGGCTGTTGGTGAGCATCCTCAGGCTGCAGCCACACTGGGTATCAACGTTATCGGTGTAAAATATCTTGCCTGCGTGATCTGCGGTGCTCTGGCCGGTATGGGCGGTGCATACCTTACAACCTGCTATTCCAGCACTTATACAGACGGTATCGTAGCCGGCCGTGGTTTCATTGCTCTGGCAGCCGTTATCTTTGGCCGT
>CAVCCW010000083.1:0-2746 GCA_963600825.1 Bacteroidaceae bacterium
CGGAGCGTCGGTCGCACAAGACGCTAGCGCGTCAGAAAAGCTGTTTCAAAGATTGTAAGTTTAGTCTGTATCGTTTTCAGGGCTCGGTTCCAGCAATGGAATAGAGACTGACCGCAAGCGAGCGAGAAGCTGAGCGAAAGCAAAGCAGAAGCGAGTGAACGGATGCACCTTGACAACTGCACAGCAAAGAAACGATTCAAGAAAAAGGCCAGTTGCAAAACGGAGTAATTGGGAATCGGAAGCGAGCGAAGCGTAAGCTGAGTGAGCGGAAGATGAACACATACAAAGATTTGACATAACAATTGGTCTCAGGATCAAGCGACGAAAAAATCAAGCTAATAAGAGCACAGGGTGGATGCCCAGGCACCATACGCCGACGAAGGACGTGGCAAGCTGCGAAAAGCTACGGGGAACCGCAAGCAGGTATTGATCCGTAGACATCCGAATGGGGAAACCCGGCAGGTTTAATAACCTGTCACTGTTAACTGAATTCATAGGTTAACGGAGGGCACCCGGGGAACTGAAACATCTAAGTACCCGGAGGAAGAGAAAATAAATAATGATTTCCTAAGTAGCGGCGAGCGAACGGGAAAGAGGCCAAACCGAGGAGCATGCTCTTCGGGGTTGTGGGCCGGCAATGTGTACGCGAGACTTTAGCAGAAGAGGGATGGAAAGCCCAGCCAAAGCGGGTAATAGCCCCGTACGTGAAAAGGTCAGACGGCTAGCCGGTACCAGAGTACCACAGGACACGAGAAATCCGGTGGGAAGCCGGGAGGACCACCTCCCAAGCCTAAATACGATATGGTGACCGATAGCGCATAGTACCGTGAGGGAAAGGTGAAAAGAACCCCGGGAGGGGAGTGAAAAAGAACCTGAAACCCTGTGTTTACAAGCAGTGAAAGCGGAATTAAGCCGCGATCATGTACTTTTTGTAGAACGGACCGGCGAGTTACGTTATGCAGCGAGGTTAAGAACTGAAGGTTCGGAGCCGAAGCGAAAGCGAGTCTGAATAGGGCGATAGTTGCATGACGTAGACCCGAAACCGGGTGACCTATCCATGAGCAGGTTGAAGTGGAAGTAAAGTTCCATGGAGGACCGAACCAGACGTCTGTTGAAAAAGGCGGGGATGACTTGTGGATAGGGGAGAAATTCCAATCGAACCCGGAGATAGCTGGTTCTCCTCGAAATAGCTTTAGGGCTAGCCTCATGGATAATTGGTGGGGGTAGAGCACTGAATGGGCGCGGGGGCCACAAAGCCTACCAAACTCTATCAAACTTCGAATACCATACAATACAAACCATGGGAGTCAGTCCGCGAGAGATAAGTTCCGCGGGCAAAAGGGGAACACCCCAGATCAACCGCTAAGGTCCCTAAGTTCACGTTAAGTGGAGAAGGATGTGGAATTGCACAGACAACCAGGATGTTGGCTCAGAAGCAGCCATTCATTTAAAGAGTGCGTAATAGCTCACTGGTCGAGTGACCCTGCGCCGAAGATTTAACGGGGCTAAAAGTACAAACCGAAGCTTGGGATACCAATATGGTATGGTAGGAGAGCGTTCTGTACGGGGTGAAGTCGCAGCGAAAGCGGCGGTGGACTGTACAGAAGTGAGAATGCCGGAATGAGTAGCGCGAATAATGTGAGAATCATTATGGCCGAAAGACTAAGGTTTTAGAAGGAAGGTTCGTCCGCTTCTAGTTAGCCGGGAGCTAAGGTGAGGCCGAAAGGCGTAGCCGATGCACATACGGTGGAGATTCCGTAGCCTCCGAAGAAGTAAAGCATGGGGACACTTTCAAAGCGTTTGACCCGGGCGTTGGTAGACCCGGGCGTAAGGGACCGAAATTAAAGTAGGGAAGCAAGCGTAGCGAGAGGCGAGAAAAGCCATGTGTATCTTCAAGGAGCCCGTACTGAAAACCGACACAGGTAGTCAGGAAGAGAATTCTAAGGCCAACGGGAGAAGGGTAGTTAAGGAACTCGGCAAATTGACCCCGTAACTTCGGAATAAGGGGTGCTCCAGAGATGGAGCCGCAGTGAATAGGTCCAGGCGACTGTTTATCAAAAACACAGCTCTCTGCTAAATCGTAAGATGACGTATAGGGGGTGACACCTGCCCGGTGCTGGAAGGTTAAGAGGAGGAGTGCAAGCCCCGAATTGAAGCCCCAGTAAACGGCGGCCGTAACTATAACGGTCCTAAGGTAGCGAAATTCCTTGTCGGGTAAGTTCCGACCCGCACGAATGGTGTAACGACTTGTGAGCTGTCTCAACAGGGGGCCCGGTGAAATTGAAGTATGGGTGAAGATGCCCATTACCCGCGACTGGACGGAAAGACCCCGTAGAGCTTTACTGTAGCCTGATATTGGATTTCGGTAACTGATGCACAGGATAGGTGGGAGGCTTAGAGACCAGGGTTTCGGTCCTGGAGGAGCCGTTGTTGGGATACCACTCTTCGGTTACTGAAACTCTAACATGGACCCGTGAAACCGGGTAATGGACAGTTTCAGGTGGACAGTTTGACTGGGGCGGTCGCCTCCGAAAGAGTAACGGAGGCGCCCAAAGGTACCCTCAGAATGGATGGAAACCATTCGAAGAGTGCAAAGGCAGAAGGGTGCCTGACTGCGAGAGTGACAATTCGAGCAGAGACGAAAGTCGGGCTTAGTGATCCGGCGGTTTTTGAGTGGAAAAGCCGTCGCTTAACGGATAAAAGCTACCTCGGGGATAACAGGCTGATCTCCCCCAAGAGTCCACAT
>CAVCCW010000084.1:0-2460 GCA_963600825.1 Bacteroidaceae bacterium
GGATTCTTATAAGGAATATCTCCGATGCCCATCCAGCCTATGAGAATGCGTCGGCCATCGGGAGCCTCAAAAGTCTGGGGCGCATAGAAATCAAAACCGAAATCCCACTCACTGAAATTATCCAGGCTTTCATCAAATTGAAAGTAACCGGATGAATAAACATTCTGATAGCGGGTTTCTTCATGGGGAAGTCCCTGGGGAGACACGCTTAAAAACCGATGACTATCGACGGTAAACATATCCGGACATTCCCACATATAGCCGAAGTCAGATGCAGAAAGCGTTTCCTTATAGATCCAGTCGGATAAGTTTTCTGAAATATAATGGAGAACGCATCCTTTATCACTGCGGGTTCGTGCACCCAGAACCATATGCCAGATGTCATTTTCCTTCCAAACTTTCGGGTCCCGCACATGACAGGAACAGAAAGATGGATAATCGCTGTTTCGAAGAACGACCTGTTTTTGCCCCATGGTTACGCCATCCGTTGTTACCACATGGATCACATTGGCGCCACGGCCGCTGTAAATATAATCGTGATCGCCTTCTTCCTTAACATTTCCTGTGTAGAAAATGTGCAGGGCATTGCCGCAGACGATGGCACTGCCGGAATAAACACCGTCTTTGTCTTCGGGGATATCAGGGAAGAATACCGTGCCGGTAAATTCCCAGTCAAGAAGATCAGCGCTTTGATAATGGCCCCAGCATTTCTGTCCATTTCCATTGGCATTTTCCGGTCCATACTGGAAATAAACATGGTAGTGACCATTGAAATAGCAAAGTCCGTTGGGGTCGTTCAGCCAGCCATGGGGAGGCTCCAGATGGAGCCCCTGCCGCCATTTGCCATTTATATAACTCATGGTGATCACTCCTTTACCAGTTTAAGGAGTGCATCTTCTTTAGCAACACTGCCGCTGGCCAGAGGATTGATTTCTTTGTATTCATCGGAATTGGTAACGATAACCGGTGTGATGGTGGGGCAGCCTTTTGATGCAATGAAATCCTGATCGAAAGTCAGAAGAAGCTGGCCTTTTTTTACCCGGGCGCCTTCGGCTACATGAGCGGTGAATCCTTCACCGTTTAATTCTACGGTGTTGATACCTACGTGAATTAAAAGTTCTGCACCATTATCTAAAAGAAGACCGATGGCATGGTGGGTTTCAAATAATGTAGCAACTTCTCCGTCGGCAGGAGCGACGATTTTTCCATCTTTTGGTTCCACGGCAATGCCCTGACCCAGGATGCCCTGAGCGAAGGTGGGATCCGGCACATTTTCAAGAGCAACAGCTTTGCCTTCTACCGGAGAGAGAATCGTTACTTCAGATGCATTTTCGTTTTTAACTTCTTCAATTTCTTTATTTTCAAGGACTGGAGCTGCTTCTTCATTTTCCGGTTCATCTTCCTTGATGCCAAGCACCCATGAAACGGCAAAGGCTACGGCGAAAGCCACAACGAAGGTCAGGAGATAGCCAATAAAGCAGTTTGTGGTAATGAGGAAACCGAAGAGTCCGGTAACGCCATTGGCTGTTGCATAAACATTCATGATAGAAGCCAGGGCTGCACCGCAGGCACCACCAACCATACCGGCAATGAAGGGACGCATGTAACGGACGTTGACACCGAAGATGGCCGGTTCCGTGATACCCATGAAGGCTGACAGGGAAGCCGGAAGAGCCATAGCTTTGGTCTTTCTGTTTTTGGTCTTTAAAGCAACGGCCAGGGCTGCAGCACCCTGAGCGACGTTAGCGGCTGTAGCGATAGGCATCCAGGTATTCATACCATTATCGGCCAGCATCATCATTTCAATGGCATTGTACATATGATGGACACCGGCTACAACGGTAGGAGCGTACACACCACCCATGATGAAAGCACCGATACCAAAAGGAATAGCGATGAGGGCCTGTGCACCACTGAGTACCCATGTTTCAACCTGAGCAAAGACCGGACCGATCAGTGTCAGAGAGCAGAAGCCTGCTACCAGGACAGAGACAAGAGGTGTAACGAAGAGATCCAGCATTTCCGGTACAACTTTGTGAAGCTTCTTTTCAATGGCAGACATGAGCCATACGGAAAGGATGACCGGGATGACGTGACCCTGATAACCGGAGTTCTGGATGTTCCATACACCGAACCAGGACCAGAGGGTTTCCGTTTCAGCACCGCTGGCGACGGACCAGGCATTGACCAGGTTCGGATGAATCATGATCATACCAATGACGGCACCCAGGAACTGATTTCCACCGAAGATTTTGGCTGCGGAAATAGCGATGAGGATGGGCAGGAATGTCAGGGCTGTATTTGAAAAAATATTTAAAAGCTCATAAATCTGGGAGGAAGCCATGTCCGGATAAACCTGAACAAGACCGCCGAGAAGACCATTCAAAAGACCTGTTGCTACGATGGCAGGAATGATAGGAACGAAGATATCGCCAAGATTCTTGATAGCCCGTTTATACC
>CAVCCW010000085.1:0-2448 GCA_963600825.1 Bacteroidaceae bacterium
GTTTAATGCTGATGGTTATTGACCGGATTTTTGAGAAGTGCTGTAGAATGGATTGCAGTTGAATATCCCGTACATCCCGAAGGCGCATTTTGCCAACCACCGGACCGATGTACTTATGGTACTTTTCATCATAAAGTTTCCGCAAATTGCAAGTGCAAGTTGGACACCTGCACGGTAGAAATTAGTTAATCAGAGCATCGGTCAGGATGGAAGCCTCTGGCTTCCGTTCTGGGCGATGCTGCCGCAGCCTGAGGCTGCGTAAACAGAGTCGAGGAACGCATCAAACAGTTCCTCCGGGGTGCGGTAGCCCAGCTTCTTGCGAGGCCGTCCGTTCAATTCATCAGCCGCAGCCAAGATATACTCAGGAGAGAAAGACTCAATGGACACTCCCTTCGGAACGAAGGCTCGAAACAGCCCATTGTGACGCTCGTTTTGGGAACGTTCCCACGAGGTGTAGGGGTGCGCAAAGTAGACTGCACTGCCCCAGTTCTCGACCTGACTGAACGCAGAGAACTCCGAGCCATTGTCCACGGTAATGGTCTTGAAGACCTGCGAAAACTTGTCTCCGAATTCTTCCCTGAGCGACTGCATGGCGTTCAGAACGGAGTCTGCATCCTTGCCGGGAATCTGGATGGCAATATAGTTCTCCGTTTTCTTCTCCAACAGGGAGAGGACAACAGCCTCTTTACCAGCCCTCTTGCCGACCACGGTATCGCCTTCCCAATGACCTTCTTCGATGCGAAGAGCCGCAATCTCAGGTCTCTGGGAGATGTCCGTGCCGAAGCTTTTCTTGTGTTCGCGGGGCTTGGAATCCTTGTGCTGCTTGCGTTTCATGGCTTCGGGCAGTTCCGTCACAGACAAGTCAAGGTTGCCTGCCCAGACCTCATTGTAAAGAGTGTGGGTGCAGACCATCTCATCTGCTGAAAACAACCCGTGCAGACGAGCATAGCCGACGCAGGCATCTAAAGACCACTTGTGTTCTCTGACCTGCTTAATTATCCAGCGAACGAAGCGAGTGCAGTGACAGATTCGGTGCGGTTTCCGAGAACGCTTCCTGTTTGCTTTGTAGACTGCTTCTCCACGTCTTGCCGAGTATCCGGGCTTCCTGCCCTTATTGCTCTTACGAGGCGGTGTGCCACGCTTTAGCTCGTTTCCGACGGTAGTTGGTGAACATCCGATTGCTCTGGCTATGGCTCTGTTTGTGTAGCCTGCGTTCTTGAGATGCTGGATAGCTCCTCGTTCTTCTCTCTGTAAGTGCTGTCCCTTCTTGCGTTCTGCTGGTTCTGTGATATAATCTTGGCAGTCCATAGTGATTGCCCTCCCTTGGAAGATGTTGTGTGCAAACTTCATTCTACCATATGGAGAAAATCACTATGGATTTTTTCTTAGGTGTCCAACTTCATTATGCAATCAACCTTGCGCAAAATAGCTTTCATCTTCGACCACATCATCTCAATCGGGTTCAAATCCGGACTGTATGGCGGCAGATAGAGTGGAATTGCCCCCGCTGAGCGCAGAGTTTCTTCTACGCCCTTGACATGGTGCGACCGCATGTTGTCCATGACAACGATATCACCCTGATGAAGTGTTGGAATCAGTACATTTTTAAGATAGTCGAGGAAACGCATTCCGGTTGTACCGCCAGAATACATGGTATGTGTGATTTGACCGTTCAGGCGAACAGAAGCCAGAATGGTTTGTGTTGGCGGCGTGTTCAGCGGCGTACTGCAATGCACTCGCGTCTTCCCAACAGCACGCCCGTATTTGCGGATCATGTCGATGTTTACGCCGCTTTCATCCAAAAACACAAGGTTATTGTGTTGCGCTTTCAAGTTTAGCTCTTTCCACCTGATACGTTTTGCCTGCACATCGGGAACGCTCCTTTTCTGCTGCGGAAAGACCGATTTTCTTCACGCGGAATCCCAGCGAACGAACCACTCGGCTCATCGTCTGAATACTAACCTCCAATCCAAGCTGTGTGCGGAGCTCTTCCAAAGTAATAGTAGGATTTTCTGTGATACACTGAGCTATCCGTGCTTTATCTTCGCTGTTCAACAGAGCTTTTCGACCACGTCGATATGTTTGCAGCTCAACGCTGCCAGTCTTCCGCTTACGTTCCTCCAGATGATAAACGGTGTACTTGCTTACATGAAAAATTTCCCCGATCTTTTTCGCGTCATGTGTCGCTTCGTAACCTTCTACTAACAGTTTCCTTGCCTCATTGTGCAGCATCATTATCATCTCCAGCCATCATTATACACCCGCTGTAAAGGGTGACGGCTTTTGTGAGAATCGCTATAGTAGCTTGCCAAAGGTTGAACTTGTAGTTGTGTCAAAGAGTTCGTCCTGAAATATAAATACCAATATGATAGCAATGATTATGATTGCCCAAATTGCTTTTTTTATTTTTCCAGCAGTAGATTTCCCCAAATAAGGCAATATAAGAAC
>CAVCCW010000086.1:0-2179 GCA_963600825.1 Bacteroidaceae bacterium
GTCTGGAATTGCCCCACTGGTAAGCCTTGCCTGCTGGGATACCCAACTTCCTCAAATTGGCCACCTTCGTTTTGGGTTTCTTCCATTGCTTCCAGATGTACATTCGGAACCTGCGTCGCAGCCATTCATCCCAAGACATTAATGTCCGCTTCATATCAGCTACGCGGAAGTAACCAATCCAGCCACGGATAAACACCTTCACTTCCCGCATTACAGCTCGGACATTGCGTCCACGATTGCGTTTTGTGAAAAGTTTCAGCTTTTCTTTTGCCTTGGCAAGAGACTTTCTATGCGCTCGGATATAAACGCCGCTCCCATTCTTGCCCAGACAGAATCCAAGAAACTTGAATTCCTTCTGTGCAAAGATACTGGTCACCTTGCTCTTTTCCGTGTTCATTTTCAGCTCCATTTTAATCAACCATTCGGCCGCGTTGCGTCCGCACAAATAGGAATGAAAGAGTGCAGACAAGTGGCCACCTTTCTTGTAGAATAATTTTGAGGGGAATGCATACTACAACGCACGGTAGGAGGAGTCGTAGACTGCATTCCAAACTTAAAACAGTATTTTAATCAGTGCTGGAACCGCCTTTTCAAGCACAAATAAGTGGTGTCTTGAACCCGTACACTAAGGATTGTTTTAACACCTGTTAATTGCTTGGCGGTTCAGTCCCTGCATTCTCCTCACAATTTTATAGAGGAGGTTTTGTTGTGAAAGTCGTATTTCCAACCTGCTGCGGTGTAGATGTTCACAAAACATTCCTGGTTGCTACCATCATCACCACTCCCGTAGACAGCTTGCAGCCCAACTATCAGAAAAAGCGATTCAGCACATTCAATTCGGATTTGAACCGTTTTGCGGACTGGCTGCTGGAACACAATTGTCTGGATGTCTGCATGGAATCCACGGGGAAGTATTGGGTTCCGGTATTCAACGTCCTTGAAAAGCGTGGCATTCGGGTTGTAATAGCGAACCCCAAATGGGTAAAGGCTGTAAAGGGAAACAAAGATGATACGAAGGATTCCAAATGGATCGGGGATCTGTTTCGCATTGGCCTTGTGAAAAGCAGCTTCATCCCCGACCTGAATATCCGCATTTTGCGTGAGTTTACCCGCTACCGCTATAAGTTGGTATCCATGAAAAGCAGTGAGAAAAATCGCTTTCAGAATGCGTTCACAGTCTGCAATGTAGCATTGGATTCTGTTGTGTCCGATATGTTTGGTAAATCCGCAACCGCAATTACGGATTACCTCACATCCGACGAGTCCTTTGATCCGGAGCATTGTGTTTCCCTGTTACAGCGCTCCCTCAAAAAGAAGGCTGAACAAGTGCTGGAGTCCATTGAAGGCTTCTCCATTGCCAGTGAGCAGAAGGCCCGCATTAAAATCATCCGTGAGCATCTTGATTTCATTGAGAAAATGATTGCCAAGGTAGATACCCGTGTCAATGAAATGGTGGAAAAATATGAAGGTGAAATCAACCTTCTTTGCACCATTCCGGGTATTGACCGCAGGTCTGCAATTACCATCATCTCTGAAATCGGCACGGATATGAGCCAGTTTGGCTCCTCAAAACGGCTTTGCTGTTGGGCGGGCTTGACGCCCGGCAACAATGAATCTGCCGGGAAAAAGAAGTCTGTGCGGATTTCCCGTGCCGGTGTATACCTGAAGCCTGCTTTGGTACAAGTCGCTCACGCTGCGGTAAAGGACAACAATCATCCTTACTACAAGCTGAAATATGAGCGAATTGCCAAGCGCAGAGGCAAGAAACGGGCAATTATCGCCATTGCCAGAATGATTCTGACTGCTGTTTATTCCATGTTCTGTACCGGCGAAGTGTGGAATCCTGTAGATCTTTACAAAGTCGATATGCCAGAACATTTGAAGGAGCAGCAACTCGCCAAAGCCATTAAGCAGGCTACACGCTTCCTTGAAAAGCAGGGATTATCTGTTGCTTAGCTCTGAGTGAATACGCCTTGACCTTGCAAAACGGTCTGTTTGCAGGGACGCTTTTGTGCGCCCTTTTTTCTCTGTGCTGATCCGGTACTCACTTTCACACTACCTTCCAGATACTTCCGGCACGATCCCAAAAGACGCTCTGCTGCCCGTTTGCTTCTGGCAAGCACGACGATGTCATCTGCATACCGTACCAGTTTTACCCCTCTTCTGTTCATCTCCCAAT
>CAVCCW010000087.1:0-2139 GCA_963600825.1 Bacteroidaceae bacterium
CTTCTTCCGTCGGCCTTAGGATTCTCTCCTCATCCACCTGTGTCGGTTTACGGTACGGGTACATTGTAAACTATAGCGGCTTTTCCCGGCAGTTAGCTCATCAGCTTCCCTACTTTAATTTCGGTCCACATCACGTCTTCGCATTGACATACGGATTTTCCTGCATGTCTGCTATCCCGCTTGTTCCGGTCTTTCCATTCCCGGACCTGACTCTCTCCCTGCGTCCCCACAGTTCTGTTACAATGTAGTACTGGAATCTCAACCAGTTGTCCATCGACTACGCGTTTCCGCCTCGCCTTAGGCCCCGACTTACCCAGAGCAGATCAGCTTTACTCTGGAAACCTTGGATATTCGGCCTGAAGGATTCTCACCTCCATCTCGCTACTCATTCCGGCATTCTCTCTTCAATAATGTCCACGACGCCTTCCGGTATCGCTTCGCCCTTTATTCAATGCTCCTCTACCGATGTATTTTATACATCCCTAAGCTTCGGTATCGTGTTTTAGCCCCGGACATTTTCGGCGCAGGACCTCTCGACTAGTGAGCTATTACGCACTCTTTTAATGTATGGCTGCTTCTAAGCCAACATCCTAGTTGTCTATGAAATCCCACATCCTTTTCCACTTAACACGTATTTTGGGACCTTAGCTGTAGATCTGGGCTGTTTCCCTTTTGACCACCCAACTTATCTCGTGCAGTCTGACTCCCGACCACCATCTTATGCCATTCGGAGTTTGATATCCATTGGTAAGCTTTGACGCCCCCTCAAGAATTCAGTGCTCTACCTGCATAAGACTAAATCGAGGCTAGCCCTAAAGCTATTTCGAGGAGAACCAGCTATCTCCGGGTTCGATTGGAATTTCTCCCCTACCCACACCTCATCGCCACCCTTTTCAACGGATGTGCGTTCGGTCCTCCACCACCTTTTACAGCGGCTTCAACCTGGACATGGGTAGATCACCCGGTTTCGGGTATACTCACACAGACTATTGCGCCCTATTAAGACTCGGTTTCCCTCCGGCTCCGGACCTTTAGTCCTTAACCTCGCCTGTATGCGTAACTCGCCGGACCGTTCTACAAAAAGTACGCGGTTCCGCTTTCTCGCGGTTCCACAGCTTGTAAACATAGGGTTTCAGGTTCTCTTTCACTCCCCTCCCGGGGTTCTTTTCACCTTTCCTTCACAGTACTATGCGCTATCGGTCACTGAGTAGTATTTAGCCTTACGGGGTGGTCCCCGCTCCTTCGGTCAAGGTTCCACGTGTCTCGACCTACTCTGGATTCCACTTGCTGCCTTCGGATTTCAGGTACGGGGCTTTCACCCTCTCCGGCCGGCTTTCCCAAAACCGTTCTCCTATCCTTTGGCTCACTTATTGTGGTCCTAACCCCGTGATGCACGCACCACGGTTTGGGCTCTTCCCATTTCGCTCGCCGCTACTTTGGGAATCGATATTTTCTTTCTCTTCCTCTGGCTACTTAGATGTTTCAGTTCACCAGGTTCCCTCCGTATGGCTATTGATTCACCATACGGTGACTGAGGTTTGCTCAGCCGGGTTTCCCCATTCAGAAATCTGCGGATCAAAGATCATTTGCATCTCCCCGCAGCTTATCGCAGCTTATCACGTCTTTCATCGGCTCTCAGTGCCAAGGCATCCACCCTACGCTCTTGTTTGTTGACCATTTATGCGAGTGGTCTGCGTAGCCCACTCACCCGGGTATGTAGCGTCATACCCCCGGCCGTTTTAGATCTTTTCATTTCGATCTGGTGTGTTAACACCTTTTTACTCCGCCTTCGGCTCTCACTTGCGTTCATGCCTCCGGCTTCGTTTGTTTTTCTTTAAAGTTTATGGTTTATGTTCCAAAACCATATCCTCGGATGTCTTATCATTGTTATTTAAGATATTCTATATGTGGTTTTCAAGGTGCAAAAATTTAATTCCGGCAATCCCTTCTTTTGAAGTCATTGTCCGATGGAGATGAAGAGATTCGAACTCTCGACCCCCTGCTTGCAAGGCAGGTGCTCTCCCAACTGAGCTACACCCCCGCGAAATATGCCTTCCGCCTCTCTTAAAAGGCTGATGGGCTTGAGTGGACTCGAACCACCGACCTCCCGCTTATCAGGCGGACGCTCTAACCGGCTGA
>CAVCCW010000088.1:0-2128 GCA_963600825.1 Bacteroidaceae bacterium
GAGAGCGACAGCATCGACGAGCCGCAGGACGCGACGACGAATGCCTGCCGACGGCAGGCGTGAGGAGGAGCGTCGCCCCCCCCGAGCGAAGCAGATTTGTGAGGGGCTGCCCGTGGCTGCCCTCATAAATTTGCTGAGCGGAGGGTGCCGCCCGGAATGTGGCTTCCGGCAGTACGCCATACGAGAGGTATGTCATTTTGCTTAAAAGGAATGTCACTCCCGGGCGGCAAAACAGCCGGGATTTCGAAGTAAGCCTGCATTTAAGGAGAGTGTAAAATAAAGTGTGTAAGTTAAAAATAAAGCCGGCACACTTTATACAAAATTCAAATAGTGTGCTACAATGAAAGAAAGGAAATCAAAGGAATGAATGACATGGCAAGAAAAAAAGAAAGCACACCAGGAGAAACACTCGCAAGACAGATTATCGAACAGTACAAACCTCAAACTGTAGCCGACATGCAGAATGCACTGAAGGACATTTTCGGACCGATGTTTGAAGCAATGCTTCAGGGAGAAATGAATAACCACCTCGGTTACGAAAACAATGACCACGGTGCGAAATCGACCGACAATCGCCGTAACGGCTACATCGACAAAAAGATAAAAACAACCGGCGGAGAAATAGACATTAAAGTTCCCCGTGACCGTGACGCAAGCTTTGAGCCGAAGATTGTACAGAAGCGACAGAGGGATGTGTCTGACATTGAGGATAAGGTATTGTCAATGTATGCCCGCGGAATGAGTCAGCGTGATATCGCGGAAACAATCGAGGACATATACGGTTTCGAAATTTCACATGAAATGATATCGCAGATAACGGATAGCGTACTTGATCAGCTGAATGACTGGCAGAACAGACCGCTGAAAAAGATATATACTTTTCTGTTCGTAGACTGTATGTATGTAACAATCAGGAAAGAATACGAAGTCAAAAATTATGCCGTATATACGATTTTAGGTTATGACATTGACGGGAATAAGGATATTTTAGGTCTGTGGCTCAATGAAACCGAAAGCAAACACGTGTGGATGCAGATATTCGATGAGCTGAAATCACGTGGCGTAGAGGATATTCTTTTTATCTGCATGGACGGTGTTTCCGGACTTGAAGACGGAGCTAAAGCAATCTTCAAAGATGTTGTTGTGCAGAGATGTATTGTACATTTAATCAGGAATTCAATCAAATATGTGCCGAATAAAGATTACAGAAAGTTCACACAGGCACTGAAAACAGTGTACGGAGCAGTGAGCCTTACGGCTTGCAGAAAAGCATTTGAGCAGTTCTGTCAGGACTGGTCGCAATACCCGGGAGCCGTAGAAGTGTGGAAACGAAATTTCAATCATGTTGAACAGCTTTTTGATTACGGAAGTGCCGTTCGCAGGGTTATGTATACGACAAACGCGGTAGAGAGCGTAAATTCAAGTTTTCGGAAAGTTACTAAAAAAGGAGCTTTTCCGAATGAAGATGCACTTCGTAAATTGTTGTACCTGCGTATCACCGAGCTTTACAAAAAGTGGGAAAACGGCAAGGTTTCAAACTGGGCAATGGTACGAAATCAGCTTGCAACAGACAACAGAATCAATGCCCGGATCAAAAAATATGAGAATCTGAATTAAAAATATAAGCTTTTTTTGAAAGTAACTTTTGTTAGGACAGGCATACGCCCGTACGGTTCTGATTTGTCCGCCAGTCTTGACAGGAACCTCGGACAATGCTTTTAAAAACTCATCCCGACGGCGAAGAACTCAAGAACAGTTGTTGTTTGTTAAGCCGTCGGAATTCGGCAGTATAGCATTGTCCGAGAACCCTGTCAAGACCAAGCCCTACGGGTGGCTGCCTCCCCCCTCAGGCTCAGGTGCCTAAGAACAGTTGTTGTTCGCACTGTAACCTGTTCTGTAGAAAAAAACTTTCCGTAAAGGTATGCAACCAAAAAAAATTGACTGCACAGAAAAAAACTTACACACTTTTATTGACAAAGCCTCCGGCATATCCGGAAGCCAACCGACCGGGCTGACAGGTGCCCCGACCGGCGGCCCGGCCCCGCCCACGGCAAAGCCCGGCAATGCCCAAAAATCCCACCTCTTGCGAAGCATAAGCTCACTACCAACGACAAAGCCTGGCAATTAC
>CAVCCW010000089.1:0-2053 GCA_963600825.1 Bacteroidaceae bacterium
GATCATACCATCCAAACTCCGCATCATAGGACTGACCTTCCGAGTCTGTATTTGGCACTCCCATTACGGGATATGGAAGTGTATGACTATGAGAGCCACCAGTGATGGTTGCCTGCTTTCCCGTAAAGGTATGGGTATGACTTTGCAGATTCTTACTACCACCTGTCTTTTCTACTGTGGCAAAGTCCGTATCAGAGGTATTGATACCAACAGGCACTCGACCCGTACCCCAAGCTACCCAAGTGCCACCAAAGAGGGACGATGGATTGGTACTGTTTACAGATAAATAGATACTTCCAATAGGATAAATCTTGGAAAAGGTTACACCTTCATCGATAGCAGCCTGCATTTCCTCAATCAGTTCTTCTGCCTGTTCTTCCAGATCAGTAAATGTATTTTTTCTGCTTGTTTCCGCTGACTTGCGGCTATTCTCATTGGAAACTCTCGTTTTCTCTGCACTGACACGAGTGCTTTCAGCAGAACTATAAGTGTCTACCTGCGTGTTGATAGCGGAGATCGCATCATAGATACTCTGACGCACATCCTTGCCATAGATAGCAGATTTAATCTTGTCCAGATACGTTGTCACATTCGCCATTTTCCTGTGCCTCCTTTATCTGTCGGTATTCGTTACATTTCAGTTCCCGCACCTCTGCCAGTACTCCGGTAAGGATCACATCAAGCAGGCTTGCCGGAAGTCCATATTTCTTTTGGAGAGCCACAACAGAAACTGTCATAGCTTCTCTTGCTTCATCTAAGATCATGCCAAGCGGCATAGGCTGAGCATTTTCTTTATTCGTCTGATTTTCCATTGAACACACCTCCAAATAGTCCTGTCATTTTCGTGATGGCAGTTTCCATCGATGTTAGTTTTGTGAGGATTTCCTCAACCTTTTCTTCTAAGGGTGAGTTTGCAACAACATCCGCAGAAGCTTCAGCCGTTTCTGTCTGACCTGCATCGTCCTCCTCGCCCTGAGATATCTGTAAAATAAATTCTTCTTCCATGACGTCCTCCTTAATTCCAGTAGCCCACAATAATGCCGTTTTTCACCTGCAGCTTGCTGTAAGTCCAGCTAATGGAGCCACTACCTTTATCCGTAATACTCATAACAATGGGAATGGTGCCTGTGTAGGCGGTATAACCACCAGAGGATACACCATCCAGTTTTACATTATGAAGCGTGTAGTTCTCTGCATAGAGATCGCATCCAAGGTGCAGTCCCTTCTTCGTATAAATGCTGTTTGCCTGAGAGAAGCAAAGCATAGTTGTATAAGATGATGCAGAGCTGCTTTCCTGATAGCACCAGGCCATGTATTTTCCTGTGTATTCCAAGTCAAATACCAGACCTTTGTGAGAGCTATTCTTGCTCCATTCATTGGTACCAATCTTTCCGACATACACGCTGTCTCGATAAAAATGCTCTCCGTTATAGTTAAACTTGGAGACCAGCTTGCTTGAGGTATTGTAGACCTGCAATTCTCCATTCTTTAACTGAATGTAATTTGTAATACCATTCCAGGCAGTCTGAAGTTCTCCTGCGATAAAGGAATCGGCATAGATACTTCTCGCTGCAATATATTTTCCGACAATCTTTCCATCCATTGTGATGGCAGTGCCAAAGGTGCCGTTGTAGCCTGTACTGGAATACCCAAGACCATTTAGATTCCACCTCCAGACCTTCTTTGCCGTGGCAGTATCATTTGTATCCATGATGAGGATTTCCTCCGGACGGGTGACTACATGGCCTGTGGTAGCTGCCGTAATCAGAGCCGATGCATTCTCAATAGCCATCCGAAGAGTATCGGATTGAGGTGGCAGGGATTGAATCTGCTGAACCAGAGAGTCATTCTGACTTGTGGTTCTTTCTGAAATGCCAGATTTTACGCTTGTTCCAAGTGTGATGGTATTGCTCTCTGGATTCTGCAGATCAATACTAAGTGCTGTTACAGGGAAATATCTGTCCATGCCATGAGGCTCAGATACCACCCGGATAGAATCACCAAGCTTTATTCTCTCGATATCTACATCTACCATGTTTAGATCGATGGCATT
>CAVCCW010000090.1:0-2013 GCA_963600825.1 Bacteroidaceae bacterium
CATCTGTTGCGACCCTGACAGCCTACGCTTCAGAAAATGAACAGGTCGAAACACAGGAAACAGAAACACCAAATGCGGAGACGGCGGCAAATACAGATGCAGTTGTACCGGAAGTTGCAGAGGCCCCGGAAAATGTAAATTACGAATCCGGTAACGAGGCAGAGGAACCATCCATTCCTGCTTCAACAGAAAATGTAAACCGGGAAACAGAAACTAAAGAACTGAAAATCAATACATCTTATACCTATACAGGTCTTGAACAATCCTGCACAGATGCAGATGCATCACTCTATACAGTTACGGGTACAGCCAAGGCAACAGATGCCGGTAATTATGAGGCTACTCTGACTCTGACAGCTGATGCAAAGAATGCAGGTTATGTCTGGTCCACCTCAAGTGAGGACAGTATTACTGTTAACTGGGAAATCAAAAAGGCAAAACTTAAAGCAACCTATAAAGATGAAACAGTAACAGTCTCTGAAACACCTGCCTATCAGGTGGTGGTAACTGGCTTTGTCAATGGAGAGTCTGCTGATACAGCCACTGACTATACAGCACCGGCCGTGAAAGTTCCTTCAAAACTGGAAGCTGGCAAGTCCTACACACTGACACCGAAGAACGGCTCGGCAAAGAACTATAGCTTTACCTACGTTCCGGGCACCTTGACAGTAACGGAAGAAAAGAAAGAGGAAGTTGATACAGGTATTCTTAAACCGGGTACCTACCAGATTACAGCTAATGTTTATCTGCCGGGTGAACTTAATACCCAGCTGCCGGGAGTTACAGCCTACATGACCAATCCGAATAACCCGGCAGGCGTTGTACCCAATAATCTTCCGGATGGCTGGACCTTTGATGGCACAAAAGCACCTACTACACCGGCCAGCAATAATGCAACCCTGGTAGTCAAAGAAGATGGCAGTTATATCGTGGAAGTAGATATTGTAAACCCGGTATTTACCCTTCAGAAGATTTCATCCGGATCGGATGTGGAAGTTCTCTCTGCAGTTAGAGACACTGAGACTTATAAAGGCAACACAGGCGTTTCAAGAAACGGAAGAATCACGAAGCTTTACCTCAAGCTTAAAAATACAAATGGCACTTATCAGTTCGGTGACTGTACTGAATTCCCAACACTTCTTGAAAAAGACTGGAATGTTCCTATGAAAATGGACGTGGATTTCACAAGCGCCAAGAAGACATCATCAGATACGATAATCACTATTCCGGATACAAAAAAGGATGACTCTCCTTCAAAAGCAGAACCCACAGCAGCACCTACTGCAGAACCCACAGCAGAGCCTACAGCGACACCTAATACAAATAACACCACAAACACGGCAACAGCTGAAAATACAGTAACCAAACTTAAAGCGGGCACCTATACCGTTACGGCAAATATCTGGTTCAACAGAGAAGATTCAGGTCTTCCTATGAATCCCCATATTACCAGCAGTGTCTTCCCGCCGAAGGATCCGGTAGCTAATAATGCAACTCTGACGGTAGATGCTAATAATCATGCTTATGTCACCATTCCTATTTCCATTCAGTCAAAAGTTATGACCATCCGTTCTATCAGCGGCCTCAACATAACTGACATGCAGAAGAATAGTGATGGCGCTATTACTTCCATTACTGTTGATCTTGGCATCATGGAAAATCCGGATGCAGTCATTACCAAGACATGTACCATCGATCTTTGGATGGGTGACCTGGCTATGTCAATCTCTGGTTTCAGCAAAGAACATACATGGCCGGCAACTTTCCAGCTTAGCCTTAACGGTGTTGCTACCGAAAGCGGTGTTGGCAGTGCAGATGCTATTGTTGGAAGCGGCACACTTCTTACCGGCGTTAAGACCGGCGATGAATCACCAATTGCCCTTTATGTCTTCCTGATAGCAGCAGCCCTTGCAACCTCCACTGTGTTAGCGGTTAGAAAAAAATATAATCGTTAAAAATATGTAGGAAGTAAAAAGAACAGGCGAGTACATGGGTGCAGATTCACGACAACGA
>CAVCCW010000091.1:0-2009 GCA_963600825.1 Bacteroidaceae bacterium
TCAGTCAATGAGCGTTCTGCCATGCAGATGACTGCTGTGTATGCCTGCGTGAGAATCCTATCGGAATCTATCGCCAGCCTGCCGGTACATCTTTATCAATACCAGGATTCTGGTAGCAAGGCAAAAGCCTTAGAGCATCCGCTCTATAAAATCCTGCATGATGAGCCAAACCCGGAAATGACCAGCTTTGTCTTTCGGGAAACCATGATGACGCACCTGCTCTTATATGGTAATGCTTACGCTCAGATCATACGTAATGGCAAGGGCCAAGTCATCGGCCTCTACCCTCTGATGCCAAATCGTATGACGGTGGATCGTGACGAGCATGGACGTCTCTACTATCAATACCAGATGCAGGAGTCGGATGCTCCAACCATGAAAACCGGAACTGTAACGCTTAGTCCCTCTGATGTGCTTCATATTCCGGGCCTTGGCTTTGATGGCCTTGTAGGCTACTCGCCCATTGCTATGGCTAAGAATGCCATCGGCCTTTCCATAGCTACAGAAGAATACGGTGCTAAGTTCTTTGCAAATGGAGCTACACCTGGTGGCCTCTTAGAGTTTCCGGGTACCGTCAAGAATCCGGATGCCATCAGAGAAAGCTGGAACAAAGGCTTCTCCGGCAGCAATTCTCATAAGATTGCGATCCTGGAAGAAGGCATGCATTACACGCCCATCTCCATCAGCCCAAATGAAGCCCAGTTCCTAGAAACCCGCAAATTTCAAATCGATGAAATTGCTCGAATTTTCCGAGTGCCGCCTCATATGGTAGGTGATCTGGAGAAGTCGAGCTTTTCTAATATTGAGCAGCAATCACTGGAATTTGTGAAATACACCTTGGAGCCCTGGATCATTCGCTGGGAACAGTCCCTGGGACGGGCCCTTCTATCCGATTCCGAGAAGGCTGCTTATTTTATCAAGTTCAATGTAGATGGCCTGCTTCGCGGGGACTACCAAAGCCGCATGAATGGCTATGCTACTGCCCGCCAAAATGGCTGGATGTCTGCCAATGATATCCGGGAACTTGAAAACCTGGACCGCATTCCACCAGAGCTTGGTGGTGATCTATATCTCATCAATGGAAATATGACAAAGCTGGAGGATGCGGGAATCTTTGCAGCGACTTCTGCTGCTGACGGAAAGGAGGAAAATTCCGATGAAGAAGTTTTGGAAATGGATGAACCAGACGACGATCAATCAGGAGACGAAGGAGCAGACACAAGCAAGGACGCTCTTTCTAAACGGCACAATCGCCGAGGAAAGCTGGTTTGATGATGATATTACGCCGCAGCTTTTTAAAGAAGAGTTAACTAGCGGTTCCGGTGACATTACGGTCTGGATCAATTCCCCAGGCGGTGATTGCGTAGCTGCTGCCCAGATCTACAACATGCTCATGGACTACAAAGGAAATGTAACAGTCAAGATTGATGGCATTGCTGCTTCTGCTGCCTCTGTTATTGCGATGGCTGGCACAAAGGTCCTTGTATCCCCAGTATCCATGCTGATGATCCACAATCCGGCTACGATGGCCTTCGGGGATTCTGCTGAAATGCAAAAGGCAATCGCGATGCTCTCTGAGGTCAAGGAATCCATCATCAATGCCTACGAGATCAAAACCGGTATGAGCCGAGCTAAAATCTCCCGCCTGATGGATGCGGAAACCTGGATGAATGCCAACATGGCTATCGAGCTTGGTTTTGCCGATGAGATCATGCAGAGAAATAGCGAGGAGGAGCCCATTACGGCAGAGCCTACTGCTACTGCATTTTCCCGTGCTGCTGTCACAAATTCTCTTATGGAGAAGCTGGCGGCCAAATGCAAGATTACAGCAAAGACACCAGATCCTGCTGCAGCTACTGAACCTGTTATCCCTGAGCGTTCTGTGGATTCTCTTATGGAACGCCTAAACCTTATCAAACAACACATTTAATGGAGGATTTTATTATGACGATCAATGAACTTCGTGAAAAAAGAAATACCGCATGGAATGCTGCAAAGGCATTTCTTGA